>JANELJ010000007.1 GCA_024511395.1 Gammaproteobacteria bacterium
ACGATGAGATCAGAATCGGCGTTCACGATAGAACAGAATGGGTGTTCATGATGGTTCAGAAACAGTGTTCACGATAAATCAGAATCAGTGTTCATGATCGGCCAGAATATGCAATTAACTTCTTCCGGTAACAAATCCATAGCAAAAGTTGTTTTCCCTGCGCCATTGGACCCCGCAATAATAAAACACTTTTTAGTCACGTTTAAATCCCTTAAAAAACCTTTTTACTGACACCCTACATATGAACCGTTATAATAGGTTTTTTCCATCACGAGTTATAATATGTCACTGAATAATAAACAAATTCGCTTTTTACGGGCCCAGGCGCATTCCCTGAAACCAGTCGTTATTATTGGTGGTAACGGACTAACTGATGGGGTTATTAATGAAATTAACCAGGCGTTGGATGATCATGAGCTGATAAAAGTTCGGGTTAACGCAGATGATCGGGATGACAAGGCGGCAATAATTACTGAGATATGCAAGCAGACCGAAGCGACCCCGGTGCAGACAATTGGTCATATCGGGATCTTTTTTCGCCGCAATAAAAAGAAACCTCGAATTGAGATTCCTAAAAAGTTATGACTTTTTAACGTATTTAGGGGTTATCCTAATGGCCCCTACCCCTGGAATTTTACAGTCAATGGTATGATCATCACTGGCTTCTACCAGTCGGATACCCTTGATTTTAGTACCTATTTTAACAATACCAGAACTGCCTTTTACTTTTAAGTCCTTAATAATCGTAACATTATCACCACTGTGCAGGCTTGCCCCGTTGGAATCTTTAACTGTAAATTCCTTTTCTTCCAGATCTTCCTGGGTAAATTCATGGGCACATTCAGGGCAGACAAACAGTCCACCGTCTTCATAAGTGTATTCGCTGCCGCATTTTGGGCAGTTTGGAAGGCTTGTCATTAAAATTTCTCCCGTAGTATCAAAAAGGTATCGAACCAGATACAACAAAATTTAGTGTTTATGGAAAATAACCAGGATCAGTCCGGTCAGGGAATTAAGCATATATAATATTGACGCAATGCCATGCAGTTTGCCGAATTGTGCCGCGGCAGCAGCACCTTCTGTCAGCCCCTGGAGTTTTAACTGTGCTATTTGCGGCTGAATAACAAACTCACCAATAACCACCAGCAGCATTAATAGCAATAGCCAGAAACTGAGCTCCTGTTTAATATTGTCTGAACGTTTAAACAGGGAAATAAGCAGGACAGTGCCACAGAACAGGCTGATATAACTGACGGCCGTAAACATTTTTCCAGCCAGCATACCAGCAAGCTGACGTTCATCCAGAGAACCAAACAGAACGGGCACAGCAATATAACCGATGGCCCATAAGGCACCTACCCAGAGGGTTAGAAGGATTTTTTCACCGCCGGACTGGCTGATAATGGGGCGGAAATTGTGCATTTTATTTAAATCCTCCGCCCTATGGGGCGCCTCTCTTTATTAAATCTGGCAGTTTAGTTGCTCTGTCAGTTTGAAAAAAGAAGGCCTTAGATATATTTTACTTCAACTATTTCGTATTCAATATCACCGCCGGGGGCTTTTACAACGGCTACATCATCCACTTCCTTGCCGATTAGAGCCATGGCCACCGGAGAGGAGATGGAAATTTTACCGGCTTTGATATCCGCTTCATCTTCACCCACAATCTGGTAGGTAATTTCCTTATCTTCGGCATCATTGTATAACACCACGGTGGTACCAAATACCACCCGTCCATCATTTTTTAATGTAGTAACATCAATGATCTGGGCATGAGATAGTTTGCCTTCAATATCCTTGATACGGCCTTCAATAAAGCCCTGTTCTTCACGGGCCGCGTGATATTCGGCATTTTCTTTTAAATCACCGTGCTCACGGGCTTCAGCAATGGCCTGAATCACTTTGGGGCGGCGTACGGACTTCAGCTCTTTTAATTCTGCTTCCAGTCTTTCTGCGCCAACTTTGGTAATAGGTATCTTGTTCATTTTAGTCTTTATTCCTTTTAATAAAGCTCACGAGTGTTTACGCGGAAAGTTCACTATGAATATCCTGAATACGATAGACATCCACATCACCCATATGAATACCTTCAATCATCATGGCTTCACATAAGGCATCGGCTGCTGTAATGGTGGTGGAATAGGTAACTTTATGCTGTAGAGCCTGACGGCGGATCATAGATGAGGCTTCAATGGCTTTTTTGCCTTCTGTGGTATTTACAATCAGATCAATTTCTTCATTTTTAATCATATCTACAATATGTGGACGACCTTCCTGAACCTTGTTAACCACTTCGGCTTCAATGCCCTGCTCAACCAGCAGTTTATGAGTACCACAGGTCGCAAGCAGCTTGAAACCCAGAGACTGGATCTTTTTCGCCAGCTCCACAGCCTTACCTTTATCGGCTTCACGCACACTGATAAATGCCTTACCGCCAGTGGGCAGTTCTACACCCGCTGATAACTGGGATTTACCAAAAGCTTCACCAAAGGTTTTACCCAGCCCCATAGCTTCACCGGTAGATTTCATTTCCGGACCAAGGATAGGATCCACTCCCGGGAATTTAATAAAGGGGAATACTGACTCTTTAACTGAGAAAAACTCTGGTTTTGCTTCCACCAGTTGATTCTGTTCTTTAAGTGATTTACCGGTCATACATAAAGCCGCCACCTTGGCCAGGGAAACACCGGTGGCTTTGGATACAAAGGGCACGGTACGTGAAGCACGGGGATTAACTTCCAGTATATAAATATCATCGCCCTTAATGGCAAACTGGGTATTCATCAAACCCACCACACCCAGTTTTAATGCCATGCGGGAGGTCTGATCCCGTAAGCGGTCCTGCAGTTCTTCTGACAGATTATAGGGCGGAATGGAACAAGCGGAGTCACCGGAGTGCACACCGGCCTGTTCAATATGCTGCATAATACCGCCAATGAGGACATTTTCTCCATCACAGATGGCATCCACATCCACTTCCACAGCATCATCCAGGAAACGATCCAGCAGTACCGGTGAGTCATTGGACACTCTGACAGCGGTGGTCATATAAGTGCGCAGTTCATCTTCGTTATAGACGATTTCCATCCCACGGCCACCCAGTACATAAGACGGACGAACCACCAGAGGATAACCGACTTCTGTAGCCAGAGCCACGGCTGAATCCACATCAGACGCCGTACGGTTAGGCGGCTGCAGCAGGCCCAGTTCTTCAATCATGGCCTGAAAACGCTCACGGTCTTCAGCCAGGTCGATAGAGTCCGGAGAAGTACCGATAATATTGGTACCGACTGCTTCAAGGGCACGAGCCAGTTTCAGCGGTGTTTGCCCGCCGTATTGCACAATCACGCCTTTGGGCTGTTCCAGTTCAATCAGTTCCAGCACATCTTCCAGAGTCAGAGGCTCAAAATACAGGCGGTCTGAGGTGTCGTAATCCGTTGAGACAGTTTCTGGATTACAGTTAACCATAATGGTTTCAAAGCCGTCGTCCCGGCAGGCATGCGCCGCATGGACACAACAGTAGTCAAACTCAATGCCCTGACCAATCCGGTTGGGACCGCCGCCCAGTACCATCATTTTTTCTTTAGTGGATGGTTCGGCTTCACATTCTTCTTCATAGGTGGAATACATATAAGCCGTATCAGAGGCAAATTCTGCGGCACAGGAATCGACCCGTTTATAGACAGGACGGATATTTAACTGGTGACGATATTTTCTGACGGTGGCTTCATCGGTATTAAGCACGCTGGCCAGACGGCTGTCTGAAAAGCCCTTGCGCTTGAGTTCACGCAGAAAATCAGCATCAATATCGAGAATATTTTTACCGCGAATACTTTCTTCAATCTGGATCAGTTCTTCTATCTGTACCAAGAACCAGGGATCAATACCAGTCAGTGACTGAATATCTTCCAGTGTCAGCCCCTTACGGTAAGCATCGGCGATGTACCAGATGCGGTGAGCGCCCGGAACACGCAGTGCATGACGCAAAGCATCCAGAACCTCTTCTTCACTATCACCATCCAGTTCATGCGCCATTTCGGTAAAGCCGTCGGTATCAATTTCCAGTGAACGCAGTGCTTTTTGCAGAGATTCCTGAAAAGTACGGCCAATAGACATGGCTTCACCCACGGATTTCATCTGGGTGGTCAGGGTATCATCGGCCTGGGGGAATTTTTCAAAGGTAAAACGGGGCACCTTGGTCACTACATAGTCCAGAGTCGGCTCAAAAGATGCCGGGGTGGCACCGCCGGTAATTTCATTATCCAGTTCATCCAGGGTATAGCCGACCGCCAGCTTGGCAGCCACCTTGGCAATGGGGAAACCGGTTGCTTTGGAGGCCAAAGCTGAAGAACGCGAAACTCTGGGGTTCATTTCAATAATAATTAAGCGGCCATTTTCAGGATTAACAGCAAACTGTACATTAGAACCACCGGTATCCACACCAATTTCACGCAGCACCTGCAGGGAGGCATTACGCATAATCTGATATTCTTTATCGGTCAGGGTCTGGGCCGGAGCAATGGTAATGGAGTCACCGGTATGCACACCCATGGCATCAAAGTTTTCAATGGAGCAGATAATAATACAATTATCTTTTTTATCGCGCACCACTTCCATTTCGTATTCTTTCCAGCCGATAATGGATTCTTCAATTAACAGTTCATTAGTGGGCGACATATCCAGACCGCGTTCGCAAATCTCGACATATTCTTCCCTGTTGTAGGCAATACCGCCACCGGAACCACCCATGGTAAAGGAAGGACGAATAATAATCGGAAAGGCACCCAGATCTTTCTGTACCTGGACAGCTTCTTCCATAGTATGAGCAATATAGGACTTAGGCATATCCAGACCGATTTTAATCATGGCCTGGCGAAATAAATCCCGGTCTTCAGCCTTATTGATGGCTTCTTTATCGGCACCAATTATTTCGACATTGTATTGTTCCAGAACTCCCTGCTTATCCAGTTCCAGGGCACAGTTTAATGCCGTCTGCCCGCCCATTGTGGGCAGCAGCGCATCGGGACGTTCTTTTTCAATAATATTAGCCACTACTTTCCAGTGAATCGGCTCAATATAAGTGGCATCGGCCAGTTCCGGGTCGGTCATAATGGTCGCTGGGTTGGAGTTAACCAGAATCACCCGATAGCCTTCTTCCTTAAGTGCCTTACACGCCTGAGCGCCGGAATAGTCAAATTCACAGGCCTGCCCAATAACAATGGGGCCGGCACCGATAATCAGAATACTTTTTATATCTTCACGTTTTGGCATTCTCTGCTCACTAAAAAATGGTGTATTAAAATCAGGTTATTCGTGTTTGTTCTGGCTCTTTGTTTTAGCTCTTTATTTCAGTTCTGCTGATTAATTAATTCAATAAAATGATCAAACAAAGGTGCTACATCATGGGGTCCCGGGCTGGCTTCAGGATGTCCCTGAAAACTGAATGCAGACTTATCGGTACGGTGTACTCCCTGTAAAGAACCGTCAAACAGGGATTTATGAGTGGCTTTCAGATTATCCGGCAGACTATTTTCATCCACAGCAAAACCATGGTTCTGGGAAGTGATCATCACTTCTTTAGTATCCAGATCGCTGACCGGATGGTTTCCGCCGTGATGACCGAATTTCATTTTTACGGTTTTCGCGCCACTGGCCAATGACAGCAGCTGATGCCCCAGACAAATACCGAATACCGGTTTGGAGGTTTGCAGAATTTCCCCAATGGCTGCTATTGCATAATCACAGGGTTCTGGATCACCCGGGCCATTGGACAGGAAAATGCCATCAGGATCCATGGCCAGCACTTCAGATGCTTTGGTCTGAGCCGGAACAACCGTTACTTTACAGCCCCGATCCGCCAGCATTCTAAGGATGTTTTTCTTAATACCATAATCATAGGCTACGACATGATAAGGCAGTTCAGCAATGGTTTCTGTGCTATTGGTGTCCAGAGACCAGGTGCCTTCTGTCCATTCATAGGACGTTTGGGTGGTAACGACTTTTGCCAGATCCATGCCTTTTAAGCCCGGAAAATCTTTTGCCAGAGCAACAGCAGCCGATTCATCCAGTTCAGATTTTTTGCCGTCTATAGCCGCAATGGCACCGCTTTGTGCCCCTTTATCACGCAGTAAACGGGTCAGCTTACGGGTATCAATATCGGCAATGGCGACAATATTATGCTTTTTCAGATAGTCGGATAAGGACATTTCACCACGCCAGCTGGACATCAGACGCGGTAAATCACGAATCACCAGACCTTTGGCCATAATGGCATCCGATTCTTCATCGCCGGAGTTGGTGCCGACATTACCGATATGCGGATAGGTCAGGGTAACAATCTGTTCTTTATAGGAGGGGTCAGTGAGAATTTCCTGGTAACCGGTCATGGAGGTATTAAAAACAACCTCGCCAACAGTCTCACCCAAGGCACCAATGGCTTTACCGTAAAAGACTGTACCGTCTTCCAGAGCCAGAATGGCAGGGGCGTATTGTGTACCAGAAAGCGCCGTCGTATACGGTGTATTTTCAGAATTGGCCACTGATGTCTCCCATAAGTTTTTCTAAACTTTTGTTAAGCTAATTTAACCTAGAAATTTTACAAGAAATGGCAAAAACTGTCTATCTTAAATAAGGTTTTATGCTTAATCTCTCTTCAGGGCCGGATCATACTTTGATTAAAATATGTTCAATATGTAAAAATATTATATTTATAGCCACTGAGTATCCATTGACCGTGCTTCTTGATGAAGTTTCGGCAGCAGGGATGCTGCCGAAAAGCCTCCATGGATGGATTCTCGGCATCTTCAGCAAGGAGTGCGGTCAATGGATACGGTATTTGCGTCTAAATGAGAATTATTAAAAGTATACTCCCGCCCTGTTAATCTCTTAAACCCAGAACATCCTGCATATCAAACAGGCCGGTATTATGCTTTTCCAGCCATAAAGCAGCACGGACAGCACCATTGGCAAAGGTCATGCGGCTGGAGGCTTTGTGGGTAATTTCCACCCGTTCACCAATATCCGCAAACATCACAGTATGTTCACCGACAATATCTCCGGCACGGATGGTTTCAAAACCGATGGTTTTACGATCCCGCTCACCGGTCTGGCCTTCCCGGCCATAGACGGCACATTCTTTCAGGTCACGTCCTAAAGCGTCGGCAACGACCTCACCCATACGCAGAGCGGTGCCGGACGGTGCATCCACTTTATGACGGTGATGGGCCTCTATTACCTCAATATCCATATTATCACCCAGCACCCTGGCGGCAATATCCAGTAATTTAAAGGTCAGGTTAACTCCGACACTCATATTGGGGGCAAAAATAATAGCGATGTCTTTAGAAGCCTCTTCAATCAGGTGTTTCTGTTCATCGGTAAAACCGGTGGTGCCAATCACCATTTTTTTTCCGGCCGCACGACAGGCTTTAATATTTTCTACCGTGACAACAGGAGCGGTAAAGTCGATACAGACATCAAAATCGTTTATTACCTTATTTATGTCATCAATCAGTTTTACATTATTCGCTTCCAGCCCTGCCAGATCTCCAGCATCAGCACCGACCAAGCTGCTGCCCAGTCTTTCGGTGGCAGCAGTCAGATTTGCACCGTCTGCTTCATGTACAGCAGTGATCAGGTTGCGCCCCATACGACCGGCAGCGCCGGTGATTAAAATATTTGTCATGTTTATTTCTGATCCCAGATTTTGCTTTTTTGTTTGAAATTTAGTGGTCTAGCGGAATTGATTACCATGCTACATAGGCATAGTTCTGTTCCTGCAGTTCCATCATATCGGCCACACCGACTTCCACCAGTTTGGCAAAGGGTAATAAGTCGTCTTTGGTCCAGTTCATGGCCGTCAGGGTTCTGCCGCAGGCATGAAACTGAACGCCCTGCTCAGCCAAGCTTTTAATTTTTGCCCTGACTTCATCATCCACAGGCCGGGCAGGATTTTTGACCAGTACATGAATGCCATGACCAAAACAGGCAACGACAATATCGATATTATCTGCGTATTTGCCAATCATGGCACCTGCGGAATTAACCACATGTTTGTGATATTCGGCATCATCTTTATTGAACTGATAGAGAATTTTATGCTCGGGCGGATCACCGGGAAAACGCTCTCCCTTTTCACTACTGCCCTCTTTTTGATGAGCCTGAGCTACAGCTGATGTACCCATAGCCACTGCACCGCTGCTGGCAACAAGTTTTGTAAGGGCTGATCGCCGGGACTGGCTGAGTTCCTGTGCATTATTTATACTATTATTTTGTTTCTGAAATAATGCTTTTATCCGCCCCCAGATAGATACTGAATCCATAATGCCTCCTTAAGTCAGTTTCAGACCTTATTATGACCCAATATTCTGCTTCATGTCATCAAAGAATTTCTTAACGCCGTCCAGCCAGCTATGCGCTTTAGGGCTGTGACTTTTACCGCCTTCTTCTAGAGTGGCCTGAAATTCCTGCAGCAGTTCTTTTTGGCGGGCATTCAGTTTAACCGGTGTTTCTACAATGACCCGGCAGAGTAAATCACCCTGCACACCGCCCCGTACTGAACGAACGCCTTTATTACGCAGACGGAATAATTTTCCGGACTGGGTTTCAGGGGGCACTTTCAGGGTAATACGACCATCCAGGGTAGGGACTTCAAGAGTTCCACCCAGAGCTGCCGTAGCAATATTGATAGGAACTTCACAGTATAAATCACTGCCTTCACGGGTAAAGATATCATGGGGTTTAACATGCACATGCACATACAGATCCCCTGGAGGGCCGCCATTCTGCCCGGCTTCACCTTCATTGGACAGGCGAATACGATCACCGGTATCCACTCCGGCAGGCACTTTAACGGAAAGGGTTTTATGTTCCTGAATGCGGCCTTCACCATGACAGGCATCACAGGTATCTTTAATGACCTTACCCGTACCGTGGCAGGTTGGACAGGTCTGCTGCAGGGAGAAAAATCCCTGCTGCATGCGTACCTGACCTACTCCATGACAGGTTGAACAGGTTTCCGGTGAGGAACCTTTTTTGGCTCCGGAACCGTTACATTTATTACATTTAACATAGGTAGGCACACGGATTTTTACGGTTTTACCGTGTACGGCATCTTCCAGACTCAGTTCCAGATTGTACTGCAGATCGGCCCCGCGGTAGACCCGTTCACCACGATGGCCGCCGCCAAAGATATTGCCGAACACATCACCAAAAATATCACTGAAATTCCCGTCGGGGCCGCCGCCCATTCCGGCTCCCTGCTCAACTCCGGCATGACCGAACTGATCATAGGCCGCTCGTTTCTGGGCATCGGAAAGCACCTCATAAGCTTCCTTGGCTTCCTTGAATTTAGCTTCTGCCTCAGTATCATCCGGGTTTCTGTCCGGATGATACTTCATGGCCAGACGGCGATAGGCTTTTTTAATTTCTACCTCACTGGCCGTCTTTTCAACACAAAGTACTTCGTAATAATCTCTTTTCGACATGTCTGCTTTCTTTATCTGGTGATGGCAAAATTAATTTTTATAAAACAAAAAAACACAGGAAAGGGAAATTCCCCATCCTGTGTTCTTAAGCGTTCCACGCCAGTCATAGTCAAAACTGATTATGTCGGACGCGAACTTCATGGTGAGACTAAACTACTTTTTGGAATCGTCCACTTCTTCGAACTCTGCGTCAACCACATCGTCATTAGCAGTGTTCTGAGCAGCGCCTTCTGCTGCACTAGGTCCGCCGGCTGTGCCTGCGGCATCACCCTGGTTAGCATACAGACGTTCTACCATTTTCGCAGACGCATCCGTCAGAGCCTTAGTCTTGGCTTCGATGTCGTCCTTGTCGTCACCCTTAATGGCTTCTTCAAGGTCTTTAATCGCCGCTTCAATGGAAGTTTTTTCACTTTCTTCCAGTTTGTCACCCAGCTCTTCCATGGACTTCTTCGTTGCATGAATCATATTATCTGCAGTGTTACGAACAGTAATCAGCTCATGGAACTTCTTGTCTTCTTCCTTATGTGCTTCAGCATCCTGTACCATACGTTCGACTTCATCATCGGACAGACCGCTGGATGCTTTAATCACAATGGACTGTTCCTTACCGGTGGCCTTATCCTTAGCCGATACATTCAGAATACCATTGGCATCCAGGTCAAAGGATACTTCAATCTGTGGTGTGCCACGTGGTGCGGGTGGAATATCCGACAGGTCAAAACGACCCAGTGATTTATTGGCACTAGCCATTTCTCGTTCACCCTGCAGGACATGTACTGTTACCGCAGTCTGGTTATCATCCGCTGTGGTAAATACCTGTGATGCCTTGGTAGGAATTGTAGTATTTTTCTCAACCAGTTTGGTCATCACACCGCCGGCAGTTTCAATACCCAGAGACAGTGGTGTAACATCCAGCAGTAAGACGTCCTTAACATCACCACCTAAGACACCGCCCTGAATCGCCGCACCTACAGCTACCGCTTCATCTGGGTTAACGTCTTTACGAGGTTCCTTACCAAAGAATGTCTGTACTTCTTCCTGTACTTTAGGCATACGGGTCTGACCACCGACCAGAATCACATCGTTAATATCCTTAACGGACAATCCGGCATCATTCAGTGCGACTTTACAGGGTTCAATGGTGCGCTTAATCAGCTCTTCTACCAGAGACTCTAGCTTGGCACGGGTTACCTTAACATTCAGGTGCTTAGGGCCGGATGCATCTGCAGTCACATAAGGCAGATTAACATCAGTCTGCTGTGCACTGGACAGTTCAATCTTGGCTTTTTCTGCGGCTTCTTTCAGACGCTGCATGGCCAGTGGATCACCACGTAAATCCATACCCTGGTCTTTCTTGAACTCATCCGCCAGGTAATCAATCAGGCGTAAGTCAAAGTCTTCACCACCAAGGAAGGTATCACCATTAGTAGATAATACTTCAAACTGATGTTCACCATCGACTTCAGCAATTTCGATAATGGAAATATCAAATGTACCACCACCAAGGTCAAATACCGCAACGGTAGAATCGCCCCTGCTCTTATCCATACCATAAGCTAGTGCCGCTGCAGTTGGCTCGTTAATAATACGTTTTACATCCAGACCGGCAATTTTGCCTGCGTCTTTAGTGGCCTGACGCTGGGAATCGTTAAAGTAAGCAGGCACAGTAATAACTGCTTCCGTTACTGTTTCACCCAAATAGTCTTCTGCCGTTTTCTTCATTTTCTGCAGAATTTTTGCGGATACTTCAGGTGGCGCCATTTTCTGACCCTGAGCTTCTACCCAAGCATCGCCATTATCTGCTTTAATAATTTTATAAGATACCAGTTCAATATCTTTCTGTACCGCTTCTTCATCATAAGTACGTCCGATAAGACGTTTAACTGCATAAATTGTGTTGGCTGGATTGGTTACCGCTTGGCGTTTGGCTGGCTGTCCAACCAGAATTTCATCTTCTGTATAAGCAACGATAGATGGCGTGGTGCGATCGCCTTCTACATTTTCTATAACTTTTGGCTTGTCACCATCCATGACCGCTACGCATGAGTTGGTGGTACCCAAATCAATACCGATAATTTTACCCATTGTTTGTTCTCCTCAGAATTTTTATTTTGTACTTTTTGTACTTAATTTTTACAAATCGTATTAAAGCTTCAATCTTGCTAAAGAAGATGGGGTTATGCCACCACTTTTCAAGTGTTAATTAAATCTTTTTATGCTTTTATACGTGCTTTTTATGTTTTTATGCTTTTTTAGTGTATTTTAAGCAAATTTCGCAACACGTTTGCAGCAAGAGTTATTTTGCCACCATAATCATAGCTGGGCGGATCAGACGATCATTTAAGGTATAACCTTTCTGTACCACTGCAACAATGGTATTGGGATCTCTGCCCGGAACTTCCTGCATGGACATGGCCTGGTGGAAATCGGCATTAAAGGGTTCACCCTCTTGTGGTGCGACTTCTTTTACACCAATTTTTGCCATGGCGTCATTCATCATTTTTAAGGTCAGTTCCATACCTTCACGGATTTTGTGTACCGCTTTATCATCGGTATCGAGTTCAATGGCTGCTTTTAAGCCCATTTCCATGGAATCCTTAACCGGTAGTATTTCATTCACCAGTTTCTCAACACCGAATTTTCTGGCATTGGAAATTTCTTTTTCAGTACGGCGGCGAACATTTTCCATTTCAGCCTTGGTGCGCAGGGCAATGTCCCAGTTTTCATCGGCTTTTGCCTGCACCTTTTTGATATGTGCTATCAGTTCTTCTGCTTCCAGAGCTGCCAGTTCATCCGAAACTTCACTGCCGTTGTCATTACCTTGTGCTGTATCCTGTGCCTGGTCAGATGCATTTGAGGCCTGTGTACTGTTTTCCTCTGCTGACTGTCCATCCACTTTCTGTTCTTCTGCCATTTTGTATTCCTGGTTTAATCCTGTTTGATAGTTCTGATTTTAAAGCCCTGAGTTTGCCAAGCTTTAAAGGTAATTTAATAATTGACACACTTTATATAAGGGTTAGTTTTCGTGATTCAAGGCTGAGCTTAATAATTTTGTCGTCAAATCCACAATGGGAATCACTTTATCATAAGCCATGCGGGTCGGCCCGATAACGCCCAGTACTCCCATGGTCTGTCCATCTATCTGATAAGGGGCTGCTACTACCGAACAGTCATTCAGCGGCTGGTAGCGGGATTCATTACCGATAAACAATTTAACCCCATCCGCATTACTGACCTGGTTTAAAATGGACAGGATATGCTGTTTTTCATGAAAAGCTTCAAACAACTGGCGCATCTGCCCCATATCCGCAATATCTTCATACTGCATCAAGTTAGTTTCACCGCGGATCACAACTTCTTCTTTGTGTTCACGTTGCTCTACAAAAGCATAGTTAACCATTTTAATAGCAGAACGCATCATCTCATCCATTTGCTGCCAGGTATTTTCCATTTCCTAGGCCAGTGTTTCACAGGCTTCCCGAACGGTTTTACCGGCCAGTAGATGATTCAGATAATTACTCATCTGCAGCAACTGTGCTGCACTATATTCCCGTTCTGTCTGTATCACCCGGTTCTGCACCTCATTATCACTATGTACGAGGATGGTCAGTATGCGCTGATTGGACAGTGGGATAAACTCAATATGTGTCAGTGACAGCAGTTCTTTTTTAGGCAGCACCACCAGGGAGGCCATATGGGTGACACCTGATAAAGTGTCGGATACTTTTTCCAGAACCTGGTTTTGTTCCTCAGCATCACTGATATGGGATGCCAGTTAATTTAACAACTGTTTATCCGGGCGTTTTACGGACAACAGGGAGTCAACAAACACCCGGTAACCCTGTACGGTAGGTATCCGCCCGGCAGAGGTGTGCGGTGACTGTATTAATCCCATTTTTTCCAGATCAGCCATAACATTACGCACGGTGGCGGCACTGACTTTTAAACCGGAATGTTCTGCCAGAGCTTTTGAGCCTACAGGCTGATCATCGCTGATATAGCTTTCAACCAACACTTTCATCAGCTGTCCGGCTCGTTCATCAAAAATGTGAGTTTTAGCCATTGTTTACTTAATTCTCAGAAAAATGAATGTAATAACAAGATAAGGCTATGTTCAGAAGTTTCAAGCAGTATTTAACCTAAATAACTTTGAGAGTTTTTTTTCCTGTTTATTTGTGCTAGTTTGCTAGTAAATTAAAGATTGTTCGAAGGATCGCCTGTGACAGATATAGCACCAACCGATAATGACAGAAACCCGAAGTTCAATACTATTGGTCTGATTGGAAAATACGCCGATCCCAGTGTTGAAGATGCCTTGGTCAGTCTGCATGAGTATTTTAACCAGATTGGCTGCAAGGTATTTCTGGATGAAAATACGGCAGCGGTATTTTCCGATCACGAAATGCAGCCGGCTTCTCGTACCCAGCTGGGTGAACTATGTGACTTAATTATTATTGTTGGTGGTGACGGCACGTTGCTAAATGCCGCCCGAAGTCTGGTGGGTTTCGGTGTGCCGTTGCTAGGCATAAATCTGGGGCATCTGGGCTTTCTGGTGGATTTATCAGCCATTGATGTGCATAAAGCCCTGGATGAAATTATGGCGGGCGAATATACCGAAGAAAACCGTTTTTTAATTATCAGTGAAATAGAACGGGACGGTGATTATTTCGGCGGCGGCAATGCCTTTAATGATGTGGTGATCCACAAGTCAGATGTCGCCCGTATGATTGAAATTGAAACCTATATTGATGATCGTTTTATGCATTCCATGCATGCTGACGGCCTAATCATTTCCACGCCTACCGGCTCTACGGCTTATTCCCTGTCCGGCGGCGGTCCGATTTTATACCCGTCTTTAAATGTTATGGAACTGGTGCCTATTTGCCCGCACACCATGAGTAATCGCCCAGTCGTGGTATCCGGCGAAAGTGAAATTGATATTGTCGTCTCGGATCGTTTTTCTACCCAGGCGCAGGTTACCTACGACGGTCAGATTAACTTTAACTTATTGCCCGGTGACCATGTTAAAATTATGCGTCATCCAAAACATATCACAATTTTGCATCCAAAAACCTATGATTATTTTAAAATCCTGCGTACCAAGCTGCGCTGGGGTGAAAAACTTCGTAACTAAAAAAACACCAAACATAAGTCTGAAATAGTTCCCCTATGCTGAATCATATTACCATCAAAAATCTGGCCATTGTCGATTTTCTGGAACTGGAACTTAACACCGGTTTCAGCGTACTGACCGGTGAAACCGGGGCCGGCAAATCCATTCTTATTGATGCTTTAGGACTGGTACTGGGTGACCGAGCTGAAGCGGCTGCAGTTCGTTACAACGCTGACCGGGCAGATATTACGGCAGAATTTGAATTAAATAATGCTCAGATCACCCAGTGGCTTTGCGATAATGAGCTGGACGATGCGGATAATCCATCTGAGTGCCTGATCCGCCGCACCATTAATGCTAAAGGCCGCTCCCGGGGCTTTGTCAACGGTCAGCCAGTCCCCTTACAGGTATTGCGGGAACTGGGTGAAAAGCTGGTCAATATTCATGGTCAGAATACCCATCAGGCCTTATTAAAAACCGATGAACAACGCCTGCTGCTGGATAACTTCGCCGGCAGCAACGCACTACGCAAAGAGCTGAACCAGTGCTATCAACAGTGGCAGAAAAAATCTGCCGAGTATAAAAAGTTACAACAAGATACTTCCGAACGGGATGCCCGGCTGGATCTGCTGCATTTTCAGGTTCAAGAACTGCAGGAATTTGATTTACAGGAAAACGAACTGCCACAGCTTGAAGAAGAGCACAAACGCCTGAGCAATGCCAGCCGGTTGATAGAAACCTCACAAAGTGCTTATTACCGGCTCAGTGAAGATGAAAACAGCATCAGCAGTCATATCAGCTATACACTGAATGAGCTTACCGCCCTTGGCGAACTGGACAGCCGGCTTAATCCCGTTCTGGAAATGCTTAATAATGCCTTTATTCAGATTGACGAGGCCGGTTCCGAATTACGTCACTATATTGACAGCCTGGAGCTGGATCCGGAACGCCTGAACTGGCTGGATCAACGTATTGCCGGTATCTATGATCTGGCCCGAAAACATCATATTGAAACCAATGAACTTTACACCCATGCTGAAATCCTGAATCAGGAGTTACGGCAACTGGAAAATGCGGATAGTCATCTGGAAACCCTGGAAAAAGAAGTCGAAGAGTTCCGCCGTGAGTATTTTAAACTGGCCGAAAAGCTCACCGGTGAACGGGAAAAAGCCAGTCAATTGCTGGCTGAGCAAGTCATGTCCCATATTCATGAACTGGGCATGGGACATTGTGTTTTTGAAATCCGCCTGCACAGTACAGACAGTGAGCAGCCGCAATTACACGGCATGGAAGTGATTGAGTTTTATGTAACCACCAATCCCGGACAACCCTTACGGCCTTTATCCAAAGTGGTTTCCGGTGGTGAACTGTCCCGCATCAGCCTAGCCATACAGGTCGTGACGGCTCAGTTCAGCGACATTCCAACTCTTATATTTGATGAAGTGGATGTGGGTATCGGCGGCGGTATTGCAGAAATGGTGGGCAGTAAATTAAGACTTCTGGGCAGCAATTCCCAGGTACTCTGTGTAACCCACCAAGCCCAGGTCGCCTCCCAGGCCCATTGTCATTATTTTGTAGAAAAGCAAAGCGATGACAACAGTACAAAAACAACCATCAGAATACTGGATAAAGAACAGCGGATTGACGAAATTTCCAGAATGCTTGGGGGAGTAAAAATCACGGAGCAAACCCGTTCACATGCTAAAGAAATGCTGGAAGGGAAATAAGCGTTGAACGTTCAACAAAAATTGTAAAATCGCTTTTTCTTCAGTCAAGCATAATATTAAAATATTTTGTACAAACTTTAAGATAAATTCTATTGCTCTGGCTCTTTCTGAACGCTGCTCTTTTAACCCTGCTCTTTCTGACACTCAGGACAGATGCCGTAAATATAAAGGCTGTGATCGGTCATTTTATAACCAAACTTCTCGGCTACCTTGTGCTGGCAGTTTTCAATGGTTTCTTCCATAAACTCTTCCACCTTGCCGCATTGTACACAGACCAGATGGTCGTGATGGCTTCCCTGGTTGAGTTCAAAAACAGAATGACCACCTTCAAAGTGATGACGCGACACCAGGCCGGCACCTTCAAACTGGGTCAGAACCCGGTAAACCGTTGCCAAACCAACGTCTTCTCCTGTTTCAAGGAGTTTTTTATAGACATCCTCCGCACTCAAATGACGCACATCAGCTCTTTCAAGTAATTCAAGAATTTTCAGGCGAGGCAGGGTTGCTTTAAGGCCGGCTTTTTTAAGATCAATGGTTGTCACGAAACGGTATCCTTAATCTGATACATATACAGGCTGTGTTTAAATACGTTTACAGGCAGGCAATGAAAGTCTAAAACACATATCTACTGATGCTTTTAGTATAAGAATATTGTATTATCGCACTCTTAATATCAAACTTATAGAAAAACAGCAATTAAACAGAGAACCTGCTTCTGTTAGCTGTTGATAGTATACATAATTTATTACATAAATTATTAAAGAAATCACAATAGCAATGCGAAATATTATTATTCTCGGTCTCATCCCCTTTGTTCTGTTACTACCAGCCTGTTCCTGGGTACCTGATCTGTCTGATGTAGGGCTCCCACGGGTTCATAAAGTGGATGTACCGCAGGGTAATGTAGTTGAACAGGATCAGATCAACCAGCTACGTCCCGGAATGAACAAGGAACAGGTACGTTTTGTCATGGGCACCCCAATGCTGGATGATCCCTTCCACAATGACCGCTGGGATTATATCTACCGTTTCAAACCCGGCTATGGTGATATTGAATTTAAACAGGCCTCCGTTTATTTTAATGAAGACGGACGTCTGGTCAATATTATCGGTACCTTCCGCCCCGGAGACAAACCCGAAAAAGTCCATACCAATACTGAAATTGTCGTCGTTCCACTAGAGGATTACGAGGAAGAAGATCAGGGCGAAAAAGGCTACTGGACTCGTTTTTTTGATTTCTTTGCCTGGACAGACGAACACAGGGGTATCCCTGAGGATGATGGTGATGTACCGGTGAACCCAAGGGGTGAAGGGGAAGTGGCTCCGGGGACGTTGGAGACTTCTCCTCAGACTAGTGGTGAGTAGAGCAGCGTTGAGAAAAAGCATAGAGCGTTCAGCGTTCAGCGTTCAGCGTTCAGCGTTCAG
>JANELJ010000315.1 GCA_024511395.1 Gammaproteobacteria bacterium
TTATTTTACCAAAAACCTGCAAATTTAACACCCATAATCAAGCAATATTTCCTTATAAATCAATGTGCTATGATTTATTCAGGTCGGACTAATTATGCAACATAATATGAACTCAAACATCTTGAAGTTTTTGTCTTGAAGAACCTGCTTTCAAGCTTCATTGGTAATGAATTGAAGTCTCAAAAACAGGATACAGGTGAGTTACAGAAAATTTTGTCCCTATACCTAGGGAAAGTATAGATGATAATAAAATTTCTGCTCTTAGATTAGTTTGGAAAAATGCTGGGTTTCCTGATCCGGTTTAATATAACGGTCAAATACCATGCAGATATTACGGATCAGCAAACGGCCTCTGGCGGTAACCTCTATCCCCTGTTCATCCAGGGTGATAAGGCCATCATCCTCCATGACCTGATAACGTTCCAGTTCACTGGCAAAATAGCTTTTAAAGTCAATGCCGAAACGTTTTTCAATGGTTTCAAACTTTAGTTTAAAATGACAGATTAACTGCATGATGACTTCCCGGCGGATCAGGTCATCATCATCAATTTCAACACCGCGGAATATCGCCAGTTCACCGGCATCAATACGTTCATAGTATTCATCCATAGTGCGGACATTCTGGGCAAAACTATTGGCAATAGTACCAATGGAAGTAATGCCGACACCCACTAAATCACAGTCTGCATGAGTGGCATAGCCCTGGAAATTACGGTACAGTTCGCCGTTTTTCTGGGCAATACTCAGCTCATCTTCCGGTTTGGCAAAATGATCCATACCGATATAGACATAACCGTCATCAGTCAGTTTAGTCATACAATGCTTGAAAATTTCCAGCTTGGCGGAAGCCGGGGGCAGATCTTCCACATTAATACGGCGCTGGGGCTTAAAGCGCTCCGGTAAATGGGCATAGTTAAAAACAGATACCCGGTCAGGACTAATTTCTATCAGTTCATCCAGGGTTTTATCAAAGCTCTCTACCGTCTGCAGCGGTAGGCCGTAAATCAGATCTACACTGATGGACTTGAAGTTTTCTTCCCGCGCTGCCGTCAGTGCCGCCATGGTCTGTTCACGGCTCTGAATACGGTTAACGGCTTTCTGTACCGCAGGGTTAAAGTCCTGAACCCCCAGGCTCATGCGGTTAAAGCCCAGCTCTCTTAACAGGGCGATACTATCCCGGCTGACTTCCCGCGGGTCAATTTCTATGGAGTATTCCCCGGAATCGTCATCATGCAGATTAAAATGCTTGCGGGTTACCGCCATTAACTGGCGCATTTCATTATGGCTGATAAAAGTCGGCGTACCGCCGCCCCAGTGCAGCTGATTCACCTTACGTGCCGGATCAAATAATTCAGCCTGCATGGCTATTTCTTTATGCACCCGTTCCAGATACGGCGCCGCTTTGGAGCGGTCCTTGGTGACCACCTTGTTGCAGCCGCAGTAGAAACAGACGGTATCGCAAAAAGGAATATGAAAATAAAGTGACAGTGCCTTAGCGGAGTGATTGGATTTTTCAGCAAAAGCCTTATAGGTTTCTACCGTGTAGTCTTCACTGAACTGTACTGCCGTTGGATAGGAGGTATAACGCGGTCCCGCCTTGTCGTAACGCTTAATAAGCTCCTGATCAAACTCGACAATTGCCATAATATAAATTCCTGTAAAAAATAACGGTAATGATGCTGAAGAAAACAGGGGTGTATTATGCCATTTTGGGCGGTTTGAAGCTAGATTCAGCATTCAGCATTCAGCATTCAGCATTCAGCATTCAGCATTCAGCATTCAGCATTCAGCATTCAGCATTCAGCATTCAGCATTCAGCATTCAGCGAAAATTGTAAAATCGCTTTTTCTTCAGTCAACTAAAGTTTAGAGTTTCAGATCCCCCAAAAAGGAGAATCATTTAAAATTTATTGATTACCTCAGTTAACTGATAGTCCGTAACAGGAAAAAAATGTAAAAAAAAGCAAAAAACAGTTGACAAAAATTCGGCCGCAATGCACACCAAAGGATACGGCAATATCCCCGGTGAACTGTTTTATTACATAACATTTTTAACCCGAGCGCTACCCCTTAGGAGCGCAAAAACCTTTATTGAGTTACTAATGGGCAGTTTATTAACTCAATCAGGGTTTGTAACCAGTGCTATCTGGATACTGGACATGGCCAGGCAATGGCCCGGTTATTATAAATGGCTTGAAACTGGTCAGTGTTCTTATCTTAAACTGATATATGACGGTTATAGGTCAGGTACGAATCGATACCGTATTATATAAACGGCCCTGACAAGGTACGACCCGGAAAATACGGGACTCGTTATACAAAAGAAGAAATTAAACGGCTGCCTTTAAATAAGGAAACCGTACACCTGTATGGACGTGAACAGCAGGTTAATTACCGAACAGCGGTGGCTAAAGCCCGCTTTCTGAATGGCC
>JANELJ010000081.1 GCA_024511395.1 Gammaproteobacteria bacterium
GATGATTATAATTAACACCAGTATCAATGATAGTAATTGCTGTAGTACAACCATCTTCAATTTGGATTCGAGCCCTCAAATCATCAGCCCATTCAACAAAAGATGGTTCAGACCGGCAGGGGGTTAATGATGTCGACTTCAGTCGAAGAGAAATTCCGCCCCCATGGTGAGCAAATACCTGGAAAAGGCAGGGTGTCAAGGAGGAGTCCTGAAAGGAAGTTCCTTGATAGCCTGACTTTGGAAGGTAGGCTGTTCACTATGGAGGTGGTATTTCAGGTTTGTTCATTTAACCTCTGCTGACTTAAACCACCGCAATGAGCGTTTACACAGTTATTTTTACACCCTCCCCCATACGGCTATCGGTGGAGTACCACCCAGGCAAAAATTGGCTTTAGCCGGAGAAAACAATTTAAACCGTCTTATCCACATACCCACAGGCCAGGCCTGTCAGTGAGATAAACCTGAAGGTCTTACCAACAGGCAGACCTATGGATATATGGATAAGACTTATGCAAAACCTCTATTTATGAATTGCTTTATAAATGGGGGGATTACCCCGCTTTCTTTTTCAAAGGGCGCATCATCAAAACCAATGACGCATATTCTTTTTTTAATCTTAAGGTCTCATCCAGTGAACGCATTCTCTATTTCCCACTTTACCCATCCCATTCGTCTGTTCCATAATCTATTTACTAACTATACTATGGGAAGAACAAAAATCAGAATCAATAACTGCTTAATGTATCAAAAATATTGACTGTTATGAATTTTATAAAAAAATACCTTACCTGAATATTACTCCAAAACCTGCTATTTCTTTTAATGAATGGCATGATGTCACCCAGAAGATACCGGCTTAGCAGATTGCTATTTATTTGGATTAACTTTGCTGGATAGTAGTAGATTCATAGTAGATTTTCAGTATCTACCAGACATCTACTGGAAGGAACAAGCTTAACTAGAAATTATATCACTAGCTTCTAATGGTTTGTTTCATTAAGGAAAAATGGTGGGCCTGGACAGACTCGAACTGTCGACCTGCCGATTATGAGTCGGATGCTCTAACCAACTGAGCTACAGGCCCTTATAGGGGTATCGGTGTGAACCGAGGGGTTGAGAAGCTAGGTATTATATCGGGTAATGGCGATTATGACTAGCTTCTCGGAGCAGAAAAGGAACGGATTTTTTAGTCCTCGCGCATAAAGCTGCGCAGCATTTCTGAACGGGTTGGATGGCGCAGTTTGCGTAAAGCCTTGGCTTCAATCTGACGGATACGTTCCCGGGTAACGTCAAACTGTTTACCCACTTCTTCCAGGGTATGATCAGTATTCATGTCAATACCAAAGCGCATTCTCAGCACCTTGGATTCTCTGGCGGTTAAACCTTCCAGAATGGAACGAGTCGCATTTTTCAGGCCGGAGGTATTGGCCGTTTCTGCAGGCGACTGAATATTCTGATCTTCGATAAAATCACCCAGATGCGAATCTTCATCATCACCGATGGGGGTTTCCATAGAGATGGGTTCCTTGGCAATTTTAAGCACTTTACGTACCTTGTCTTCCGGCATTTCCATTTTCTCTGCCAGCTCTTCAGGAGTGGCCTCACGACCTTTTTCCTGTAATAACTGTCGGGAAACACGATTGAGCTTGTTTATGGTTTCAATCATGTGGACTGGAATACGAATGGTACGGGCTTGGTCTGCAATGGAGCGGGTAATGGCCTGACGGATCCACCAAGTGGCATAGGTTGAAAACTTGTAGCCGCGCCGGTATTCAAATTTATCTACGGCTTTCATCAGACCAATATTACCTTCCTGAATTAAATCTAGGAACTGCAGGCCGCGATTGGTGTATTTTTTGGCAATGGAAATGACCAGACGCAGATTGGCTTCCACCATTTCTTTTTTGGCGCGGCGGGCCTTGGCTTCACCAATAGACATCTGGCGGTTAATATCTTTTAAACCGGAAATGCTCATACGGCATTCTTTTTCTATGGCTACCAGCTTACGCTGAGCTTTACGGATCTCATCCGCATGTTCTTTAAGCACTTCTGAGTAGGGTTCACCTGCTTCAATGTGCTTATCCAGCCAGGTCAGATCGGTTTCGTTATAGGGAAATGAGGTGATAAATTCTTTTCTGGGCATGCGGGCTTTTTCCACACAGGCTGTCAGAATGACTTTTTCGTGCTGACGAATACGCTCAATCAGTGAGCGCAGACCAACGATCATACGTTCATTCAGTTTGTGTGTACGCTTAAGCTTCATAAAGGCATCAGCTATTTCGGCACGCAGCGCTTTACACTTATCTGTATCGTAGTCGTCCTTATCGCCTTCTTTTTTACCGGCTTCTTCACAAAGCAGTTGCTTATTCAGTTCACGAATATGATCAAAGTGTTCCTGAACCATTTCCATATCAGGGCCCGCAGGCTCTACTTCTGCAACATCATCAGTATCGTCGTTGCTGCTAACATCATTAGGTGTCGCAGCAGGATTCGCCAGAAGATGATCTTCAATATCTTCTTCTTCCTGCAAAGCAAAACCGGAACCGCTTAGGAGATCGGTGATTTTTTTCTCACCTTTTTCAACTTTTTCGTACTCTTCCAGCAACAGGTTAATAGTGGCAGGATAAGAGGCCAGCGCAGTAAACATCTGTCTGACACCTTCTTCAATACGCTTGGCAATTTTGATTTCGCCCTGGCGGGTCAAAAGCTCAACAGAGCCCATTTCACGCATATACATACGCACGGGATCGGTAGTACGACCGAACTCACTGTCCAGTGTGGCCAGCGTGGCAGCCGCTTCCTCAACCACGTCATCATCAGTGGTGGTAGTGGTAGAGCCTTCAACAATCAGATCATCGGCATCGGGGGCCACTTCGACCACCTTAATACCCATGTCATTGATCATGGCGATAATATCTTCAATCTGTTCGGGTTCGAGAATATCATTAGGCAGATGGTCATTGACCTCAGCATAGGTAAGATATCCCTGCTCCTTACCCCGAGCGATAAGCTGTTTGATTTTAGATTGCTGTGTTTCTTGATCCATAAACCTCTTGATCCTGGTTTTTGATTCTAAATAAGTCTGTCAAATTGAAGATTAAACAACGAAAGATAACTTGTTATTTTAGCATATTTGTCAAATTTCTGCGAGCTAAGCTATACAAAAGCCGTTAAAATTTGCCATTAAAGTCCGCTTCTATGCACAAATACCTTCACGAATTGTAAACCTGTCTATCATGGCTGTTTTGTATTCAGTAAATTGAGTAATTGCAGGTACTCTTTTTTTTCTGTCTGGCTCAGTCCCTGCTGACGCTCTTTACGTTCCAGACTATTAAAACGCTGTTGCTGGAACTGGCGGCCCAACAGTTGCAGTATTTCATTAAACTCACAGCGGATTGCCTCCTCATCACTTAATAAGGAAGGCTCAACCGCCAGCTGCTCTAGGTACTGCCGCTGTCTGGGATCGGACCAGTGTGCAAGTATCCTTGCAGTGTTTAAATTGGGATCGTTCTGCAGTAAATCAAGCAACTGTACAAAAAGTCCGATATCCGCCAGCTCCAGTGCTACAAAACGTCCCGGGTCGCCGCTTAACTCTGCCAGCTGCGGATATTGCAGCAGGTAGGCAATGGCTTTTCTGACCGGTGAAGCCACCTGAGGTGAAGCCCGATTGACCGACTTTTGTTTAAAACCGGCAACAGACCTGTCTATAGACGCAACACCAGCGGTTTTTATTCCTAACAGGGCAGACAAAGTAATACGGTCAATTTCTGCCAGCTCCGACAGACGCGTCACCATCATGGTCTGAAACACCCCTTCCTGGATCTGCTGCAGATAAGGTTTACTTAAATCAACCAGTTTAGAACGACCGTCCAGGATCTCCATATCCACCTGCTGCATCAGGGTATCAAAAAAGAACCCGGAAAAACTTTGAGCCTTATCAATCTCTGCTTCAAAACCAGCCTTACCCTGCTGCCGAACCAGACTGTCCGGATCTTCACCTTCCGGCAGGAACATAAAACGGGCCTGTTTACCCGGTTTGATAGCCGCCAGGGCATTATTCATCGCCCGCCAGCCCGCGTCCCGTCCAGCCCGGTCACCATCAAAACAGAAAATCACTTCATCACAGAGGCGAAACAGTTTCTGCAAATGTTCAGAAGTGGTGGCAGTACCCAGTGTGGCCACGCTGTAGCGTATATCAAACTGGGCCAGTGCCACCACATCCATATAGCCTTCAACCACCAGCACCCGGTCGATTTTTCTTAATGCTTGTTTGAGTTCAAACAGGCCGTAAAGTTCCTGGCCTTTATGAAATAAACGGGTTTCAGGAGAATTAAGGTATTTCGGCTTACCGTCACCCAGAATACGTCCACCAAAAGCAATGGTACGCCCACGACGATCACGAATGGGAAACATCAGCCGTTCCCGAAAGCGATCGTACCAAGGTAACTGATTCGGTCTGTTATTATCGCTTTCTTCTCGCCTGATCAGCATACCGGTATCCGACAGTGCCTGAATTTTCTGCTCATTGCCGGCCCCGATAACATTCAGAACATTGTCCCAGCCCGGCGGCGCAAAACCCAGGCCATAAGTCTGAATCACCTCATCACTCAGGCCCCGCTTTTTAATATAAGCCTGTACTTTATGGGCCTGAGCATGATGGCTTAACTGATACTGGTAATAATTGGCCACCTGATCCAGCAGTTCAAACTGTTCCGGATTCTGCCGGGCCTGTTTATTGTCATAGGCTACTTTGGGCACTTCCATCCCGGCCATTTGTGCCAGCTCTTCCAGCGCCTCAACAAAGCTCAGGTGTTCATATTCCATCAGAAAACGAATGGCATCCCCACTGGCTCCACAGCCAAAACAGTGGTAAAACTGCTTCGGCTGACTGACACTGAACGAAGGCGTTTTCTCGCCATGAAAGGGACAGCATGCCATATGATTACTGCCTGAACGTTTTAAAGGCACGCGAGAATCAATCAGCTCGACAATATCCGTATAGGCGAGGACTTCATCTATAAATTCTCTTGGGATTGAACCGGCCATTACCTTCCAGAAAAAGTGGTTATCTACTTGGATTATGCTCTGCTGCTACAATAGGCAGAATGTTTAAAATTTTATAAAAGCAGTATTATTAAACACCTGTAAAAAGTATTTTTATACTTTATTATTTTAGACGTTTAACAGGATTTAAGGGATAGAAAGCGTATTTTTATTGCAGAATAAGAACTGCTTAACGCCTGAGTTGTTTTGAGCCTGTCTCGGGTATCGGCTCTGGTTCAGCTTAGCCTCTGTTTAATCAGAGCACTAACTTGTGACATATCAGCACGCCCCTGAACCTGGGGTTTTATCAGCCCCATCACCTTGCCCATATCTTTCATGGACTGGGCACCGGTGGAACTGACAGCATCGTCTATCAGACGAGCTATTTCTTCTGCAGATAAAGCAGCGGGCAGGAACTCCTGAAGAACTTTCATCTCCATTTCTTCTTTTTCTGCCAGATCAATTCGATCGGCATCACGAAACTGCTGGGCAGAGTCTTTGCGCTGTTTAACCAGCTTGTCTAATACCGCCAGTACCTGGGTATCATCAAGCTCGATCTGTTCATCAATTTCACGTTGTTTTATGGCCGCAAGCACCCCGCGAATAACAACCAAGCGCTCCTTTTCTTTAGCACGCATGGCCGCTTTCATGGCATCAGTAAGATCTGACTTTAAGGTCTGGCTCATTTTTAACTCAATCTATTTATAATAAGAGGTTAAGTAACCAACTTATCGGGCTGTTATTGTCTGACAGGCCTTAATAAGCGATTGAAATACAATAAAAAACAGGTGATAGAACAATAATAACTTTTAACTGGCTTTATCTCATTGAGGTTTCATTGAGAAAGTCAGTCAGAAGCTTTAGTACATACGTCTACGACGACCAATCTCACGAGACTGTTTTTTCTGCCAGCGTTTAACAGCAGCGGCAGCTTTACGTTTACGTACTGCAGTTGGCTTTTCATAATATTCGCGACGACGAACTTCAGACAGGATGCCTGCTTTTTCACAGGAACGTTTGAAACGACGTAAGGCTACGTCAAATGGTTCATTTTCTTTTAACTTTACCGATGGCATGAAAACTCCTAAATTAAAACATTTTACCCAGCAATTTGTATTATCTGCTTTATATTTCGGAGACAAAGCTTGCTCTTTAACCCAAAACGCAGACACGGGATCATACTCTTATTTTGTGCTGACTGCAAAAATTTTTTGAAAAAATTCGTAACTATTTAACTTAAATCAGAACACTGTACAGGGCGGGAGCATTCTTTTAATAATTCTCATTTAGACGCAAATACCGTATCCATTGACCGCACTCCTTGCTGAAGACGCCGAGAATCCATCCATGGAGGCTTTTCGGCAGCATCCCTGCTGCCGAAACTTCATCAAGAAGCACGGTCAATGGATACTCAGTGGCTATAAATATAATATTTTTACATATTGAACATATTTTAATCGAAGTATGATCCGGCCCTGGAGCACTGTAGAGTGACTATTTAAAACAATATACTTAATTTACTGACATTTCCCGTTTTTAGCTACTGTGAATACTCCCCAACTTGCAAGATCCCATAATAGAGTACACAATAACGTCCATGAAAGTACTGGGTATTGAAACATCCTGTGATGAAACAGGCATTGCGATTTATGATGACGAACAGGGTATTCTGGCAGATGCCTTATACAGCCAGATAGCACTGCATGTCGACTATGGAGGAGTGGTGCCGGAACTGGCTTCCCGGGATCATGTGCGGCGCATTATTCCCCTTATTAAACAGGTTATGAGTAAATCCGGCTGTCAACCTAGTGATATTGACGGTATTGCCTATACTGCAGGGCCGGGCTTAATGGGCGCCCTGATGGTAGGCGCGGCCGTTGGCCGCTCACTGGCCTGGACCTGGCAATGCCCCAGTATTGGTGTACACCATATGGAGGGACATCTGCTGGCTCCCATGCTGGAAGAAAATGTTCCCCAGTTCCCTTTTCTGGCACTGCTGGTTTCCGGCGGCCATACCCTGCTGGTGGATGTAACGGCTATCGGCTCCTATAAAGTTATAGGTGAGTCACTGGATGATGCCGTGGGGGAAGCCTTTGATAAAACGGCCAAAATGCTGGGGCTGGGTTATCCCGGCGGTCCTGTTATTTCAAAACTGGCCGAATCCGATACCACTGTCCGTTATAAATTTCCCCGCCCCATGGTTAATCGGCCCGGACTAGATATGAGTTTCAGCGGACTGAAAACCTTTGTGCTGAACACCTGGATGGAATCGGATAAAACGGATCAGACCCGGGCGGATATTGCCTGGGCCTTTCAGGACGCTATTGTGGATACCCTGACCATTAAGTGTAAACGGGCCTTAAAAGCCACCGGTTATCAACAGCTGGTCATTGCCGGCGGCGTCAGTGCTAATAAAAGCCTGCGTGAACGTTTAAATCAGCTGGCTAAAACCAGTCCGCTGGAGATCTTTTATCCCCAGCTACAGTACTGTACCGATAACGGCGCCATGATTGCATTTGCTGGACTGCAGCGCCTTAAAGCCGGGGAACATGACAGGGAAGGTTTTAGCACCCGGCCACGCTGGCCTCTGGATGAGCTTGAGGTTTTAGGTAAATAGGTTTTAGGACTGATTTCCGGGAATAACTTTTTATGTTTCGGTGCCTTCCAGTAAGCGTTGAATATTGCTTCGGTGGCGCCAGATCAATAGTACGGCGATAAAGCTACCCATAATCATATAAATGGTGGAACCGCTGAAGAACCAGAAATAAAAAGGTGACAGAGCGGAAGCCACTAATGCTGCCATAGAGGATATTTTAAAGCCATAGGCAACAATCAGCCAGGTCACAATCATGGCCAGAGCCACCGGCCAGCTGATACCCAGTATAGCCCCCAGTGAAGTTGCCACCCCTTTACCGCCCTTAAAGCCGAAAAACAACGGATACAGATGCCCCAGAAAAGCCGCCACCGCCACCAGAGCCAGGGTTAACTCATTACCAGTAAACCAGCGAGCCACCAGCACCGGCACCAGCCCCTTTAACATATCCCCCAGTAAGGTAATAGCCGCCGCCTTTTTCCCGCCAATACGCATCACATTAGTCGCACCGGGATTATTAGACCCCTGAGTACGCGGATCAGGCAGCCCCATCAGCTTACAGGTAATAATAGCAGCAGACACAGAGCCCAGAAGATAGGCAAAAACAATTAAACTGATTGAAGTGAGTGGATCGGTGAACACGGAGTTGTCTCTTGAGTTTTAAAGGGGGAATTATACTCGAAAATGGGGGGAAGTGAAAAGCGTTCAGCGTTCAGCGTTCAGCGTTCAG
>JANELJ010000082.1 GCA_024511395.1 Gammaproteobacteria bacterium
ATTAATAATGTAAGACGAGTGTTATTAGTTTAAATGCACAAACATAATATTCTCATAATAATTTGTGTCCATTCAAAATAACAACAGGTAAATAGCATGGCTGGTGACCAATCTTCTAACCAGAGTCCGCGTTTTTTTTCCCGTAAATTTCTTATACCGATCCTGCTGGTTTTTATTTCCGGTGTACTGGCTTTTGCCGGCTTTAATTCCATACTGGCTTATACCAATGAAATGGAATTTTGTACCTCCTGTCACAGCATGAAGGTCAACCTAGAGGAATATAAGGAAACCGTGCATTATAAAAATGCTTCCGGTGTCCCGGCTGTCTGCTCAGACT
Organism: Gammaproteobacteria bacterium; assembly: GCA_024511395.1. Lineage (GTDB taxonomy): Bacteria > Pseudomonadota > Gammaproteobacteria > GRL18 > GRL18 > JANELJ01. Next base: position 338 of record JANELJ010000082.1, read on the forward strand.
GTCATGTCCCAAAAGCCTTTCTACCCAAAATAAAGGCCAAGTTCCTGGCTTATAAGGATGTGCTGCACGAAATACTCGGAACCATAGATACTAAAGAAAAATACGAAGCGCATCGCTGGGAAATGGCCTCCAGAGTCTGGGCCAAAATGAAAGCCACCGATTCTAGGGAATGCCGCAGTTGTCATGACTTTGATAATATGGTCTTTAGCGAACAGGATCGCACTGCCCGTAAAAAGCACCCCAGAGCTCAGTTAAAAGGCCAGACCTGCATAGACTGCCATAAGGGTATTGCCCACGAAGAGCCTGATGAACCAGATGAAGAGGAAGATACTGATTCATGAACAGACTGACCCTGCCCAACTATCTGCTGTTACTGGTTTCTGTCAGCCTGCTGTTTATGAGTGCCAATTGTCTTGCAGCCAGTAACCCAGGCCTGGAAAAACTTAAAGATCCCACTCCGCAGGAAAAAGAGCTTATGCAGGCGGCTATTGTGGGGGATATTGACACTGTCAGACAACTCCTGGATCAGGGTGTCAGTCCTGATGCTCATGGCCGCTATGGTAAAACCGCCCTGATGTTTGCCGTTGAAGAAGGCAATAAGGATGTGGCCGATCTGTTAATTGCTCGTGGAGCCGATGTTAATGCCGTAACCACACCGGGCTGTACTGCCCTGACCATTGCTTCTGAAGGTGGTTATGACGATATTGTTGCCACCCTGCTTAAAAAAGGCGCTAAAACTCAGGCTAAAACCCGAGCCGGCTGGAATGCACTGATGATGGCGGTCATCTATAACCACCCGAAGGTACTTCAGGAACTGATTAATGTCGGTGCCAATGTGGATACTCAGGACAAAGACGGCAACACCCCGCTTATGCTGGCAGCAAAAAACGGCCATGTGCATATTATTGAAATGCTGCTTAAGGCCGGTGCGCATACCGAGTTACGCAATAAAGATGGCGGTAATGCCTTAATGGTGGCGGCTGCCAATGGTCAGCTCGAAGTTATAAAAGCCCTGCTGAAATACGGCTGTAATATTGATTCACAAAGTTTAGACGGTTCCACAGCATTATTCTGGGCCACTGAAACCAATCAGCTTAAGGCAATGGAATTACTATTAAAGATGTGTGCCAATCCAAATCATCAGGATAAAGATGGCAGTACCGCCGTTATGGAGGCTTATCTGCAAAGAAACTTTGATGCAGCAATCCTTCTATACCGATATGGTGCCGATCCAAATATAAAAGATAATGATGGTCTGTCCGGCCTTGATTATGCAAGGCAGGTCCATCAATACGACAGCACCAAAAAAAATTAAACATATAAACTGGACGGACAATAACATAATAGCCACAGGCTATAAAACACCATGATCACCTAAGGAGGATCTATGAAAGTAAATAAAAAACTACTGACATTGTTAATTATAGGAGGGATGTCAGTATCAGCCAACAGCATGGCTGAAACCACCACTGCTCAGGCACTGGCTAACACCTGTGCCGGCTGCCACGGTACTGACGGCAGCAGTAACGGGCCTGCAACCCCATCTCTGGCTGGCATATCCGTTGATTATTTTAAGGATGCCATGGCCGACTATAAAGCCAAAGACGGCCGTTATTCCACCATTATGAGCCGTATAGCCAAAGGCTATAGTGAGGAAGAAATTGCCCTGATGGCTGATTACTTTTCCAAACAGACATTTGTTCGCAAAGAACAGCAGTTCGATCCCAAACTGGCCAAACAGGGCGGCAAATTACACAGAAAATACTGTGAAAAATGTCATGAAGACGGTGGTCGCTCTTCTGAAGACGATGCTGGAATTCTGGCCGGTCAGTGGATGGATTACCTCCACTACACCATGGACGACTTTAAAAACGGTCGCCGGGATATACCCAAGAAGATGAAAAAGAAAGTCAGCAAACTGGAAAAAGACAAAGGTCCAGAAGCACTTGAGGCACTTATTAACTACTACGGCAGCCAAAAATAAGGGGAGGTCATTCACATGTCAGGAATTTCACGTAGACATTTTATCCAGATCACAGGCGGTGCAGCCGCAGTCAGTACTTTAGGTTTCAGCAATATCCTGCTGGCAGGCAAAAGTGCCGGCCATGTCGTCATTATCGGTGGCGGTATCGGTGGAGCCACTGCGGCGCGGTATATTAAACGTGCCGATCCGGCCGTTGATGTAACTATTATCGAGCCTAACGCCAATTATTACACCTGTTTTATGAGTAATGAAGTCATCAGCGGTGAACGCTCTATTGACTCCATCAAGTTCGGTTACCAGAACCTGGAATCCATGGGCGTCAAAATTGTCCGGGATTATGCCACCAATATCGATGCCGGAAAAAAACAGGTCGCAACTAAAGGCAATAGCAATATTGCCTATGACCGCTGCATTGTTTCCCCCGGTGTGGACTTTAAATGGGAAATGATTGAAGGCTACGATGCAAAAGTTGCCGCAGAAAAAATCCCCCACGCCTGGAAAGCCGGTCCTCAGACTGTCATGCTGCGCAAACAGCTTGAAGCCATGAAGGACGATGGTACGGTTATTATTGCACCACCGCCTAACCCATTCCGTTGTCCACCCGGACCTTATGAGCGTGCCAGTCAGATTGCCTGGTATCTGAAGCATAACAAGCCCAAATCCAAAGTATTGATCCTAGATGCCAAGGACAAATTCTCCAAGTTTGGTCTGTTTATGCAGGGCTGGAAGAAGCATTACGACTACGGCACAGATAACAGTATGATTGAATGGGTCAAGGGTACTGAAGGCGGTATTATTGAGGGCGTTAATCCAGCCACCAATACCGTTATCGGCAGCGTAAGTGAATACAAGGGTGATGTCATTAATATTATCCCGGCTCAGAAAGCAGGTAAAATTGCGTTTACCGCCGGCCTGGTCAATGACACGGGCTGGTGTCCAGTTGATCAGAAAACCTTTGAATCAACTATCCATAAGGACGTATATGTGATTGGTGATTCCTCAGTGGCTTCACCACTGCCTAAATCCGGCTATTCCGCTAACTCAGAAGCCAAGGTCTGTGCCGCTGCTGTAGTAGCCAGTCTGCACGGCAAGCCAGCGGGTATTCCAACTCTGGTTAATACCTGCTACAGCCTGATTACACCGGAAGACGGTATTTCCGTTGCCATGGTGTATAACTTCGACGGCAAGAAAATCCAGAAGGTTAAAGGCTCAGGCGGCCTGACACCCATGGATTCTTCCCCTGCAATGAGAAAGCGCGAAGCGAATTATGCCCATAGCTGGTTTAATAATATTACCCACGATACCTTTGGTGGTTAAAAGACAATGGTGATTAATAACTTATAAAAAATAAGTTATTAATCAAGTCACTGACGAAAAAGCTCACTCTGTTTGTTCAGGGTGAGCTTTTTTATAGTACTACAGAAGTGGCATGATATAGTCATTAAAAATTTCTTCATCGAGTTGTCCACGATGAATATATTTAATCTCCCCATTTTTATCTATTACCACATTATGAGGTATCATATTCTGAGGGTTTCCCCATTGCTTCATGATAGCCTGCGTTCTGGGGTTAGAAGGTTCCATAATTAATACTGGATAATTAATTTCCAGTGAACGATGAATGTTTCTTAATTTCTGCTCTTTATCAAATCCAAGACTAACCACCTGAAAACCTTTGTCTGCCAGTTTTTCCTGGTACTGTGTTAAGTCCCGAATTTCATATTGACAGGGTGCACACCAGCTTGCCCAGAAATTTAATAAAATAACTTTTCCATACCATTCCTTTAATGTATGATTTTTTCCATCCAGACCTTTTAGATTGAACGTCGGAAGTTCCCAGGCATTTTTTATATTTTCTGACTCAGCAATAGTATTATTAACAATACTGATAGCCATTAAAAAAATAAATATTGAAAATAAGTTTTTTTTAATAAACTCAGCCACCACTAACATAATACTCTATCAGTTCCCGTTTTAATTGTCACTTTTATATTTTCTCAACTGTTGATTTTCCCTTCCTGAGAACCTAACAGGTTCCAAGTTATCTTATATTGTTTTTCCAGGTCCATTAAGTATTTATGCATCTGTTCATTAATCACAAACTGTCTCACTTTATCTTTCATACTTATATATTGTCGTTTACCGCCAGGTCGACGGTCAATAATCGTTGCAATAATATAACCTTTTTCAATTTTAATTATTTTACTGGGTTTTCCATTTTCTAAATCTTTTATGGCATTTTCAATTTTTGGATTACCTGAATTTTCTCTCACCCAACCTATATCGCCATTGTGTGCCTTACCATAAGCATCAATACTGTATTGCCCTGCCAGTTTAAAGAGGCTTTCACCCTTCTTTATTCTTTGCATTATAAATTTAGCCTCAGCTTCAGTTTTTAAAACAATCATGCCAAGATGCCAGCGTTGTGGAATCAATGATAATTCAGGATGTTCAGTGTAATATTTTTTTAATACCTCTTCATCCTGAGTCCATTGTTGCTGTTTTTTTTCTATCCACAAAGCGGGTAATCGTTCATTTTTATAGGCATTAACTCTTTCACTGACATCCATACCATCCTCCTCAGCAGCTCTGGCAACAACCAGTAATTCCCCTCGTTGAAATATCCTTTCCAGTATCTGATCTTTTGTTAAATCACCCTCTTTATCTGGATCAAACACATCCTGCATCGTAACCTTAATTCCACCATCTGCTTCAAATACAATAGTTTTTGGTTTTGTTGTTTTTGACACTCGGTCTTCATAGACTTTTACATGATATTTATCCCTTAACTTAATCAGTGCCATCTCATACAAAGAACGATATTGTGTAGAAATATAGCTTGCTTTAGCTGCTGCATAGGCATCATGGCTGCCTTTATATTGTGCCCGCATTTTTTTTCGTACATCGTCTGGTAATTGAATACTATTTCTTAAATTATCCATATATTCCCGGTACAGTAAGCCATAACGAAAATCTTCCATTTCCTTTTTAAACTCGGAGCTCTGTTCCAGATCCGAGGCTTCAGCTTCAAGTTTAAATAAGCGTGAAATAACCAGTCGTTTTAAAATATCTCCCCGCAATGAGGCCTGTTGTTTTTCATCCATGGTATTAAACTGTGTATAAAACGGCGAACTTCGTAAAGCCATTTCCAGGTCAGTTTCTGTAACCTGTAAGTTTTCTATGGTAACCAGTACTTGCTGTTGTGCCATTGCATTGGCCTGTACATAGAACAGACACAGAAGTAATATTACACTCACTGATTGAGATATCATTTTCTTTACTATAGAAGTGTTCATGGTTATTATATTTTTCCTTCTGTTTTAATAAATACAGGGAGCATAAAGCTCCCTGTATTACTCCTCGTTTAGACCGTCATACCTGATTATTCATCTGGAATCTGACCACCCAGATCCGGTGCACTCTCATGCATCCAGGAAACGGCAGCATCATAATCATGTACTATTGACTTTCCTTTAAACAGATAATCTTCATCATCCGCTTTAACCAAGAATGGCACACCACTTTCATTGACCTCATGACAGGCGGCACATTTTAATGGCCCATGAGATCCATCCGGATTATACATAGCAGCCTGTTTATAAGCTGTACTGTCAGTTCCAGGATCAACGGGATACAGACCATGAATAGACTGGTGACAGGCCTGACAGGCCAGACCTGCATGACCTTTGGAGTAACGCATCAGACTGTATTTACCTGGCTGGTTAATTGGAAATGCCACACCACCCTGACCTTCAACATAAGGAGCCTCATGACAGTTTGCACAATGAGGTTCACCCGCTGATAACCAGTATTCTTTACCATGCGTTGCAGCACTATAAGGCACTGCAGTTGAACCGGTTGCACCTTTGGGCAGTTTGGAACTATCAATTTTAGCCTTAGGATTAGCAGACAGAATACTGACATTGATATCACCATCAACATCTTTTGAGACTAATGGCCCATTGCCTTTGAGTGCAATCACTGCAATATCAGGTGTCATATGATCGGATTTCCAGAAATCCAGAGCATGCGATTTACTGACATCCGCTTCACCTTTGCTGTTAAGCACAACTTTAGGATCCAGGTAAGTATCCGCCAGTTGCTTGATATCCTTCATGCCAAGTGCTTTGGCAATTTCCTGCAGAGACTTATTACGCAGGGTTTCACCTTCCTGTTTAAAGGCATGAGTCAGATTATCTCGCTGGTATAATTCACGACTGATCTGGCTATGACAGTTGGTACACCATAATCCTTTGCCACCGCCATTGTTACCTATTTTCGATACATTTTCCTGTAACCAGCTACCAATGGCATTAAGATACTCCGGTGTTTCGGCACCATTTTTATCCTTGTTCCTGTTGGTATGAACATCACGACCGGCAAAACAGCCTTTTGCATCCCGATTATCACCTTTAGCAAAGGCATTTTTACCATCAGCCGTAATCAGAATACCATCCAGACCACCATCCTGACGATGGGAAGGATGACAGGCCTGACAGGCTCCTGTACGACCATAAGAATCCGGTAATGGAGCTTTCTTTAAATGGGTGAAATGCAATGCTTCTGTCAACGGTTTGATAGGATGTTCTTTACCATCTTTACCTTTATGGTTTTTGGATTGCAGTACACCAATGACATTATCCGCATGACATTTCTGACACAGAACCGGATCCCGGCCCAGTCGGTTACTGACTTCACGACCAAACGGCTTATAATTTTTCAGGAAATCTGTACCATTCTCATCATCATGAATTTCCAAAATCGAAACAGATGTCGCTTTTAGATCAGCAATCCAGTCAGAAGCCCCCAGACCTTTCCAGAAAGCCCGTTCCTGCTTATACAGATTGTATTTTTTACCATTTGCTGCACTGTTTGCATGACATTTAGAACAGGCAGGAACATCAATCGGGTTAGTACCAACAAAACGCACCGGCTCACCGCTGTGACTATCCAGCACCGGTTTGCCTGATTCGGCATCTACCAGCGCAACCCAGTTTTCCTGGAATGGACGAACATCACTTTCCACCAGGGTTAATGGACTTTTAGCCATAGTTTCATCATTAAACGGTGTCAGAGGCAGACCCAGTGCGTCCCAGATACCAGGATTAGTCAGAACAATGGGCACATTATCCAGTACCGGCGATTTTGTGTACACAATCGTTCCTTTTTCACCGGTATAGTGCAGATTGCCACCACTCATTAGGCTGGGCACTGCTGCACCTGCAGGGCCATTATCCATTGGAACTGGAATCTGCAGACCAACAAATTTCTTATCTGCATCTTTACTGCCGCCGGTAGGATTGGTTCCTTTTAAATCTTTATAGACATAAAGATGAGTCCAGTAGGCATTGGCAACGTTTTCATTTTTTTCATATTTGCCATCACCATTGACATCATAGGGTACAGTCCAGTATGCCAGTTTTGAACCTTCTGAATAAGTATTGTTAACAAATCCGTATGATAACTTCATGTGTTTTCTGCCATCTACAACAACATCATGTTCTTCTTCATCAGCTTCAAGTAACTCAGGATATTTTTTCTTACCCGTTGCAGTTTTAATCACTTGAGACTGTACTGAATTGTAGGGAGGCAATACACAACAATAGGTAAAATCAAAACCAGTACAGTGCATACCCAGTTCATAGTTTACGGTTATGTTATAGTCATTTTTGGGTTTATTTTTTAATAAACTATCAAGAGTTGATACTGTTGACTGATTTGAAGAGCTCTGGGTGTTTGAAGACATACACCCCGCAGAAATCAGGGCAAGTACACCAAGAGTAGTGCCCAGCGTATGCTTTAGCATGAAACAACCTCCTAATTAAAAATACAGGGTAATTAAGAAATATTAAGAAATATTAAGAAATATTAAGAAATATTAAGAAATATTAAGAAATATTAAGA
>JANELJ010000083.1 GCA_024511395.1 Gammaproteobacteria bacterium
AACTGCGCCAGAACTATAATCGGGTTGGGCCGCAATATGTACTAATGGCCAGTCGTTATGCTCATGCAAAACAGTTTAAACGCATGAAGAAAATGAACAATAAACTGAAATCCCGTTTAGATCGCTGCTACCTCAAAGGTGCAGTCGGTGATGCCATTAATGTGGTTATGGTAGCCGCTGGACATAACTTAAGAAAGATCCTCAATAAGCTCCGGCTTTTGTGGCTCAAAATTATTTCCGGTTTGATGGGATATTTTATCAAACCAGAACAATCAGCCGCTTTAAACCTGGCTTGATGTCAGGCTTAAAACGGTATTATTCAGGTTGAACGAAATAGAAATTACTGAAAGTCAGACTCGAAACACTGAACAGCATTTTAAGATCAGTCAACAGCTCAGAGATAAAGGCATACGGATTGCAATTGATGATTTTGGTACCGGATATTCATCACTTTCAGTACTCAAAAAACTTGCAGTTGATACCTTAAAAGTTGATCGGGAATTTATCCGGGAATTACCAGATGAACCTTCCTCGACACTGATGGTCAGCACCATTGTGAATATGTCCATGGCTCTGGGCTATGAAGTTGTTGCAGAAGGTGTGGAAACACCTGAATAGGTAGCGTTTCTACAACAGCTGGGTTGTCCAGTAGTGCAGGGCTACTATTTTAGTCGGCCAGTTCCGGCAAAAACCATTCCGGAACTGGTTAGAAAGAGCTTTGAGCCTGATGTTAAACTCTTGAACCCTGATGCTCAAAAGAATTTAATTATAAAAAGCCTGATAAAAAACTATCAGTAGCTGAATTTCCGCTGTTTTTATAAATCATCATCTGTTTCATTAACATCCACCTGTCCAGACATACGTCGGCGAATATGAGACCAGGACATACCAATGGCTAGGACCATAGACAGCAGAGTGAGTACTATATAGGTGATCATCTTAATGCGGTCTGCCGGTACAATATCCATATCAATAATCAGCCATAACAGGGTACCAAAGAAAGCAAAAGCCAGAATCAGTCCAACCAGACTTAAAGAAGTGATGGTAGCACGCAGGTAAACCACCCAGCCAATCAGTAAAACCACACCGGAAAAAGCAAATAAAGGGGTAAAGCCAGTTTCCAGAATATTCTTTGTCCAGTGATAAAATGAATATTCGCTGGGATTATAGGTAGTAAAAACCAGACAAAGTGCAAAAATAAGGCGGATTAGAAAACTTCCAAAATTAAATTTATTGCTGGCCATAAGATTACCTGAAATTCTGAATATAAGTTGAAAGAAAGAAGGCTGTTATTTTACAAGATAATAGAGCAGGATAAAATTGATTATTAAGGAAATTGCACTGATGCTTTTCCAGACTAGCATGGGGTTTCTTTCAATCAGAGGCGTATTCGTGTTATTTAAAAACCGTGGATTAGGATTTTGCAGATCATATAAGAATTCAAATACATCCTCATGACGTTGTTTGACCTCCAGTGACAGTGCCTTTTTAATAGCGCCGTCAATCCAGATAGGCACCATGGGGTTGATATGAATACTGGGTACATATTTAAGCTGGGATAACTGCCGATAATCAGCCTTTTCAGGCATGTCCCTGCCAAAGGGCAGGCAGTTATTGAGCAGCTCATAGGTAATTACCGCCAGTGAATACAGGTCACTGCGCTCACCACCGGAGTGGCCCAAGTAAAACTCCGGGGCACTATAATTAACTGTACCCAGAATATTTTCTTCATTATCTGTATTCTTTTTCAGCTCCTGGAACCCGGCAATTTTTACCGAACCAAAATCAATTATTTTGACCTGGCCATCAGCGCTGATCATAATATTTTCAGGCTTTAAATCCTGATGGATCATCTCCAGCCGATGAAAGGCCCGTAAACCTTTGGCAATCTGCTCAACAATTGGGATCACCGTTTCAACCGAGGGGAGTGGATTCTGCTGCATCCACTCTCTTAAGGTAATACCGTCAAGATATTCGGTGACATAATACAGCATCCGAGGTTTCTGTTCAGGCGTAAGTACCTTTAGAACATAAGGTGATTGAATGCGTTTGCCGGCCCATTCTTCATGCAGAAACTGCTCAATAAAAGCCGCATCGTCTTCATAATTTACCGATGGTGTTTTTAAAATAACCCGCTCATCGGTTTCCTTATTTCGGGCGGCATAAATCTGAGTGCGTTTACTGGCATGCAGCTCCCTGATGATCTGATAACCGTCCATGACCATGCCTGCTTCCAGTGGTGGAGGGAAGGGCAGTTCATGAGCCTTCATCAGTACCTCTTCCTCTTCCGGAAGCGGCAGACTCTCAATTTTAAGGAGCTGCAGGCTAATATTATCGTTACACTGATTATCCAGAGCCTGTTGAGCAATGTCCGCACAGTGCTGGTTTAAAGCCTCACTATCAATATTGTCATACTCAATACCCTTAAGCATTAACCTGATTTTCCTGTCAGACAGAAAATCATGCACACCATCGGTAGACAGCATAAACACATCCCCAGGTTCCAGGGGAACTTTACGATAATCAATATCCAGATGCAGATCGATCCCCATGGCCCGGTTCAGATAACTGCGATCATCAGACACCTGCACCCGGTGATCCCGAGTTAACTGCTCCAGCTCTCCGTCCCGTAAACGGTAAATCCGTGAATCACCCACATGAAAAATATGCGCCGTAGTGGACTTGAGGATCAAAATGGTCAGCGTAGTGACCATCCCCTTAGCACTTTGATAGTCGGTATGTCCGCGACTATACAGCCAGTTATTAAGAGCCGACATAATCTTCTGCGCCGCATTTTTGACCGACCAGGATGCCGGTGTACTGTAATAATCGTTAATAAACCCATTCACACAGGCATGACTGGCCTCCTTACCCGCCTCACTGGAACTCATCCCATCAGCAATAGTCACCACAATCCCTTTAGTCCGCAAATCCTGATTATCAGGAATTTTACTGGACACAAAATCGTCGTTATCAGACTTAATGCCTTTGTCACTGTAATAGCCAATACTAATGGCAAGTTTTTTTTCCATTATCTCTCAACAATTTTTATTGATTAAAGAAGTTTATAAATCTTGCTCGTAGTACATCAGAGTGGTTTGCCTTTGTGAAGTTTCGGCAGCATGGACGCTGCCGAAAAGTCTCCATGGATGGATTTACGACGTCTTCACAAAGGCAAACCACTCTGATGTACGGTCTTAAACTGGGCAAATTTCTTTAATCAACCTCAATCATCTCTACTGTCCCATCCGGCAGAACCTCAGCCATATGCCCCTTAGGCTCCTCAATAAACTGCACTGCAACCAGTACAAACAAAGCTGCACAGGCAATGGTAATAAAAAATATCTGCGGTGATACAAAGGATAACACAGTCAGGAATAACACCGCACCCACATTACCATAAGCACCTACCATACCGGCAATCTGTCCGGTCATACGTCGCTTAATTAAAGGCACCATGGCAAAAACAGCCCCTTCACCAGCCTGCACAAAGAAAGAACAGATCATGGTTACCATAACCGCCAGAACCAGAGACCAGCTGGATTCAATCTGACTCATAATAAAATAACCTCCCACCAGGCCAAGTAAAAAGATAGTCAGAGAGCGTTTACGGCCAAACTTGTCACTGATTAAACCGCCTCCTGGACGTGCCACCAGATTCATAAAGGCAAAACCGGAAGCCAACAGACCCGCCATAACAGCGGTTATACCATGACTTTCATGGAAGGTTTCATAAAAGAACAGGGGCAGCATGGATACAACCGCCAGCTCGGAGCCAAAGGTCACCATATAGGCCAGATCCAGAATAGCCACCTGCTTAAATTTATAACGGTGAATTTCCGGCACCGGTTCCTTTAAATGCTCATTATTGATATGAAAAATTTTATAGACATTAAAGGCAAACAGAGTCCAGATACTCAGATAAATAATATCCGCTGTTGCAGTACCCAGCAGACTGACGCCGGCAGGTGACAGTTTCCAGATTAACAGGGTTAAAGTTGCATACAGGGGAACCGACATCAGAATATAAAAATACAGATCGCCTTTGGAGGTGACTTCCATGGCCCCCATACGCTTGGGTTTAAAATAGGTCGAACCTTTAGGCGTATCGGATACACTGAAGAAATAAATAACCGCATAAGTCAGGGCTATTATACCGGTTAAACCTACCGCATAACGCCAGCCGTCATCACCGCCGAACATCAGGGCTATGATGGGTAAGGTCATGGCGGCTGCTGCAGAACCGAAGTTACCCCAGCCGCCGTAAATGCCTTCGGCTACACCGACCTGTCTGGCAGGGAACCATTCACCCATCATACGTATGCCGATAACAAAACCGGCACCGACAAAACCCAGTAAAAAGCGTGCTAGGGCCAGACGTTCAAAAGACTCTGCTGTGGCAAAAATAAAACAGGGGATACTGCCCAGAGCCAGCAGGGTAGAAAAAGTCCGTTTCGGCCCGAACTTGTCCACCAGCATTCCGATAATGATACGGGCCGGAATGGTTAAGGCCACATTGAGAATTAATAAGGTTTTAATCTGTCCATCAGTCAGCCCCAGGCTTTCCTTAATGGAAACCAGTAAAGGTGCATGGTTAAACCAGACAAAAAAGCTGATAAAAAAAGCCAGCCAGGTCAGGTGAAGTATTTTAACTTTCCCGGTAAAGGAAAATAGATTTAGCCTGCTGTTCGATGCGCTGTTATCTGACACGCTGTTATTTGACATGAGTAGAACCCTCTTAAAATATTAAATCTTACTAATATTTAAGCATAAAACAGGCCATTACAATATAAGTCAATGAAAAACAAGAATAAAATATTAAATGCCTGGCTCTTTTTTTATTTCTGCACTATCAGAGTGCATTGTTATGGGGCATTAATGACTAAAGTTCTGTAAAAAGAACTAAAACAAAACGTTAAAATTGTAGATTGGTCAGTATCATTTATTAAGCCCGGTTATTTTTGTGTGATTATTATTACCAAACCCGTAGAATATTTTTCGCAGTGATTTAATTTCAGGTAAAATTAATGCTATTATCAGCCTGTTTTTTAATCAAATTTTTATTCTTGGAGCAAACCAGCCAAATTATGAGCCAACTGTCTGAATACCTGATCAATCAGCCCAATGTGGATTATAAAACCACCTGTCCCTATTGCGGGGTAGGCTGTGGGGTGCTGGCACGGGTAGATCAAAATGGTGTGGTTACAGTTAAAGGTGATCAGGAACATCCGGCTAATCAGGGACGTCTCTGCTCCAAGGGAACGGCTCTGGGTGAAACCGTTGCCTTGCATGAACGTCAGCTTTATCCTGAAATTATGGGTGAGCAGGTAAGCTGGGAACAGGCACTGGCGTCTGCCACCGGACGGTTTAAGGAAACCATTGCTGAATATGGCCCGGATTCTGTGGCTTTTTATGTTTCCGGTCAGCTGTTAACTGAAGATTATTATGTGGCTAATAAGCTGATGAAAGGTTTTATCGGCTCAGCGAATATTGATACCAATTCCAGGCTGTGTATGTCCTCAGCCGTGGCGGCCTATAAAAGAGCCTTTGGTGAGGATATAGTTCCCTGTTCCTATGATGATTTGGATCGGGCCAAACTGATTGTACTGACTGGTAGCAATACGGCCTGGTGCCACCCGGTGATTTATCAGCGGATTGCAAAAGCTAAAAAGCTGAATCCTGATCTGCAGATTGTTACTATTGATCCGCGTATCACCCAGACTACTACCATCAGCAATCTGCACCTGGCTCTAAAGCCCGGTACCGATGCGATATTATTTAATGGCTTACTGGTGTATCTACAACAGCAGGGTGAAGCCAATAGCCTGTATCTGGATAACTTTACCAGCGGTTTTGAGCAGGCTCTGGATGCGGCACGGGCAAGTGCACCAGATATTGTCTCAGTGGCACAAAAATGTCAGCTTGAACTGGCTGATGTAGGGCGTTTTTACCGCCTGTTTGCTCGTACCGAACGGGTTATCACCGCTTTCTCCCAGGGGATTAATCAGTCCAGTTCCGGTACCGATAAGGGCAATAGCATTATTAACTGCCATTTACTGACCGGCCGGCTGGGTCGTCCGGGTATGGGGCCTTTTTCACTGACCGGCCAGCCTAATGCCATGGGCGGTCGGGAAGTGGGCGGTCTGGCCAATCAGCTGGCGGCCCATATGGATATTAATTTAGCGGAACACAGAGCTCTGGTACAGGACTTCTGGCAGTCTCCTGTTATTGCTGAAAGTGAAGGGCTCAAAGCTGTAGAACTGTTTGATGCTATTGCCGAGGGTAAAATTAAGGCCGTCTGGATAATGGCAACCAATCCGGTGGTAAGTTTGCCCGATGCCGATAAGGTAAAAGCCGCACTGGAGCAATGTCCTCTGGTGGTAGTCTCTGACTGTGTACAGCAGACCGATACCAGTAAACTGGCGCATATTGTTTTTCCGGCCACCACCTGGGGTGAACGTGACGGAACGGTCACTAATTCTGAACGCAGAATTTCCCGGCAGCGTCCGTTCTTGCCGGCACCGGGGCTGGCTAAACCGGACTGGTGGATCATCACTCAGTTTGCCCATCATATGGGCTTTGAACAGGCCTTTAATTATCGCGGTCCGGTGGATATTTTTTGTGAACATGCCGCTCTGTCTGCCTATAAAAATGACAATGACCGTCTGTTTAATCTGTCGGCTTTAAGTGATTTAACACTGCAGCAGTATAATGACTTAACACCGGTGCAATGGCCGGTTACAGACTCTAATTTTCAGGGTACCGGTAAGGTTCTGCAGGATGGACAGTTTTATACGGCAGATAAAAAGGCGCATTTTATTGCGGTCACTCCTCAGGCACCGGCAGCTGCACCGACTCAGGACTATCCGTTTATATTAAACACCGGCCGGATACGGGATCACTGGCATACCATGACCCGAACCGGGATGTCATTCCGGCTTTCTTATCATACTATTGAATCTTATGTTGAGCTGCATCTGGATGATGCACAAAAACTGGCACTTCAGGATGCTCAACTGGTCAAGGTCAGCAGCCCTTTAAAAGACAGTCAGGGGAAAGAGGCCGAAATTTTTGTGCGGGTACGTATCAGTGATAAACAGCAGCAAGGCAGTATTTTTATCCCCATGCACTGGAATGACCAGTTTGCCAGTCAGTCCAGAGTAGGCACCTTAATTAAAGCGGTAGTGGATCCTTTTTCTGGTCAGCCCGAATCCAAACATGCTATTGCTCGTATCAAACCATGTCAGGCTAATTGGTATGGTTTTATGATCACCCGTGCCAGACCACACCTGGAATATTCCGATTACTGGTCCCGTTCCAGGGGTAAGGGCTTCTGGCGTTATGAACTGGCGGGTCTGAATAATCCCCAGGACTGGTCTGAACATGCCCATAAAATACTGGCGCATAAGGTGGAGGATGAAAACTGGCTGGAACTGTATGATAAAGGCCGCAATTACTACCGGGCTGTTCGTCTGTCCGGGCAGCGGCTGGATTCCTGTCTGTTTATTACCCCTGATATTAACCTGCCGCCACGGGACTGGTTGATCAGTCTGTTTCATAAAGACAGCATTAGTCCGGAAGAACGTCAGAACCTGTTGCGTGGTGAAGCACCTAAAGATCAGGAAGATAGCGGAAAAGTGATCTGCGCCTGTTTTAATGTGGGTGAAAAAACCATCAGAGAGGCCATAAAAACCAAAGGGCTTAAGACCGTTGAGGCCATTGGTGAGTGTTTAAAAGCCGGCACTAACTGTGGTTCCTGCAAACCGGAACTGGAAGAGCTGTTAAAAAACAAATTCTGAAAAAAACGGCTTAAACCCTGGGAGTACGGGCATGTAGGTTTACCCCAGGGCGGGAGCATAGACAGTGTAAATTAAACAGTGTATCTGCTCTTATTTAAATATAAGGAGCCAACTGCTCCTCAAACTCGATTATAAATCGATTCATTGCTGCTTTCCAATTTCTGATGGGCATTGTCCATTTTCTGGAAGCCGATTGGATTTGATGTGGCTATACTATTCCTGACACACAACTTAAAATACTTTTAAAAAGAGAGTGTGTTCAAAATGACAGATAAAACAAGACAAGCAAAGAGCTATACCCGGAATTCAGAGAATCAGCAGTACAGTTGGCTATCGAGTCAGAAAAGTCGGTTTCAGTAGTCGCCAAAGAACTGGATGTAAACGTTAACACCTTACATACCTGGATAAGCAAATATACT
>JANELJ010000316.1 GCA_024511395.1 Gammaproteobacteria bacterium
AAAGATTTTGACAACAATATTCAAAAACCTTAAAATAGAGGATTATCCTGAATGGTTTCAAAAAGCCTGTTCTGTTCAAGATTGCTAAAAGTGCTTGGAAAGACATTAGAACGGCTTAAAACAGTAGCTAAATGGCAGAACGCATACTACAGCGAATTGATCATTATCGATATACCGACAAAGGGGTAACTCTTGAAGGTGTTACTAGTCCGCAGGAGTCTGAAAAAGATCTGCTGCGTCTGAATGAGTCAATTATCGAGCCTCAAGGTGATATTCATTATCACCTTGAATTTAATAAAGACAGACTGGATAATCGCTTTGTTAGCGGACATGTTGATGCGAAAGTCGTTATGCAGTGTCAACGCTGTATGGAAAATTTTACTCTGGCTCTGGATTGTGATGTATCCATTGCTTTTGTTCATGATGATTTTGAACAGAAAAAAGCTGAAGACTCCGGTTATGATGTTTTTTGGCTGAATAAAAAAGAACTTTTTGATCCAAGAGTGCTGATTGAGGATGAGCTGCTGCTGGCATTGCCGCAGTTTGCTATGCATCCTGAATCGGATTCTGAAACTGGCTGTCATATACAGTTAGATTTTCCAGCCGATGAACCGGTGGTTACTGCTGATAATTCGGATAAGGGTTCAGGTGTAGAACAAGATAAGCAGGAGGATGATAATCCTTTTGCCATATTAAAACAGTTAAAGAAATAAACGGGAGTTTAACCTCCCGTTTTGTTAAGTTTTATATAGTTTAATTTTAGTTATTTGAGGAAAAACTAATGGCAGTTCAAAAAAACAAATGTACTCCGGCTCGTCGTGGCATGCGTCGCTCCCATGATTTTCTGAGTAATCCTACTTTATCAATCGACTCAACCAGTGGTGAAACTCATCGTCGTCATCATGTGACTGAAGGTGGTTACTACAAGGGCCAAAAGGTTATTAACAAGTAATTTAAATATTAATACTTTTGTTTTCTAACTTTGCTTAATGTCGGATGTTAAAATTAATTCAGTGATTTTGGCTGCCAACGAGCAAATGAACATAAATATTAACGGATTTATTGCCTGTTTCTAAAACAAAGCCTCAGAATATTTCTGGGGCTTTGTTTTTTCCTTTACCATGAACACATTAATGATAAATAAACAAAACACCAGCACAATTGCTATAGATGCCATGGGCGGAGATATCGGACTGGATGTTACCATACCGGCCGCTATTAATATTGCCCAGGAATATCCGCGTCTGAAAATTATTCTGGTGGGTGACGAATCTTCTATAAATGCTAAACTTCAGAGCTGTTCTGCGGATGTTCGCGCCCGTCTAACCATTCAGCATACCACCCAGGTCGTGGGTATGGATGAAAAGCCGGCTTCTGCATTACGTGGCAAAAAAGACTCCTCTATGCGTGTGGTTATTAACAAGGTGAAGGCCAAAGAGGCTGATGCCTGTGTCAGTGCCGGTAATACTGGTGCCTTAATGGCGACTGCCCGTTTTGTTCTTAAAACTATTTCAGGCATTGACCGCCCGGCTATCTGTTCGGCCATTCCTACTCAAACCGGTCATACTCATATGCTGGATCTAGGGGCGAATGTAGAGCTTTCAGCGGATCATCTGCTGGAATTTGCAGTTATGGGCTCGGTACTGACTACCGCCATTGATGACATAGAAAAACCCACTATTGGTCTGCTCAATATTGGTCAGGAAGCAATGAAGGGCAATGAGCAGGTACAGCAGGCCGCTGGCCTGATTTCAAACAGCACCTTGAACTATTATGGCTTTATTGAAGGTGATGACATCTATAAGGGGGTAGTGGATGTCGTGGTTGCTGATGGTTTTGTGGGTAACATTTCCCTTAAAACCTCTGAAGGGGTGGCCAAAATGATTATTTACTACATTAAGCAGGAATTTAATCGCAACTGGCTGACCAGACTGGCCGGACTCATTGCGATGCCGGTATTAAAAGCCTTTAAGAGTAAAATTGATCCCAGAATTTATAATGGTGCCAGCCTGCTGGGTTTAAGAGGTATTGTGGTTAAAAGTCATGGTGGTGCGGATGTGTTTTCATTTACTAATGCTATCCGGGTGGCCATTATGGAAGTGGAAAATAATGTTCCGGAAAAAATCAGCAAAGTTTTACAGGAAACTCTGATTGAGCAGTCATCAGAAAAAGAAATTGCTTAATAGCAACTTAATAGCAAATCATAGGTATGATCTTTAGGAGTTGAAATGAAGCCAATTTGATGATCAAATAGTTGTTATTCAGGCAATTATTTATCAACAAAAAGGGTTCAAATGAAAAGAACCCCATTATCAAAAAAACTAAAAGTCGTATTGAGTGAAAAGAAACTTAATAAACCGGGCAAAAACATAGGTTTTTCCCAACGATTAAGACAGAT
>JANELJ010000317.1 GCA_024511395.1 Gammaproteobacteria bacterium
GGCAATTACCGGTTTCATAACCTGATTATTTACTCGAAATTATTGGATTAAGCGTTCAGCGTTCAGCGTTCAGCGTTCAGCGTTCAGCGTTCAGCGTTCAGCGTTCAGCGTTCAGATGATTTTATAAAGCGTATTGTTGTTATTCAACTTTATGTCTTATTTCAGTCACTATTTAATGCGTAATGCGGATAAGTCGCCGCCGTTGCTGTAGAAATATAATGTTCCGGCATCTGCCAGGGGCTGGACATGGAAGCCGTCGCCATCTACTTTTTCCCGGCCTATCAGTTCGCCGTCCTGCGTGGAGAGGACGTGGATATAGCCTTCAAAATCGCCTACTACAACATAGTTATCAACTACTACCGGAGCGGTCAGTTTACGGTGAGCCAGTTTATCCTGTTTCCAGAGAAAATCACCGGTTACCCGGTCAACCGCCCAGATATTACTGTCCGCATCGGTAACATAGATATGGCGGTCATCTGACGCCATACCAGCATAGGAAGACATTTCCTTGGCCCAGAGAATTTCTCCTTCCAGAGCATCAATGGCAACAATCTGTCCCTGATAGGTGACAGCATAAAGTGCCTGTCCTATCAGGATAAGGTTAGCATCAATATCCACCAGACGTTCCAGGTCGGAACGCCCCCGGGGGACGGCGGCATTGGCTTCCCATAACAGGCGGCCATGTTTAACACCAACCGCTGCGACTTTACCGCTGTCAAAACCGGTAAATACCAGTTCCCGGCCGCCGATAATAGGACTGCTGTTACCTCTTAAGGTCAGCACTGGTACTCCGCGGTCATAAACCCATAACTGGCCACCGTCATTAATATCCAGACCGTACAGCCGACCATCACCGATACGCACGACCAGAAACTGATCCTGTATTAGGGGTGCTGATAACATTACGCTGCTGAGCTGTTTACGCCATAACTCGTTGCCATTTTCAGCATCCAGAACAATAATTACACCTCGGCTGTTACCAACAACAACAATACCCTGCCCTGCGCCGACACCGCCGGTAATTTCTGTGTCCAGTTCTACCTGCCATTTAACAGCCCCGTTTTCAAGATTTAGGGCGCTGACCTGGCCTTCCCGGTCAACCGTGTAAATATCATAATCAACGATGGCTGGTTTAAGATTGAGCATAACTTCATCCAGCCCGACACCGACATTTTTGCTCCACTGCTGAGTGACTTTAGTGGTTTCATTAATGTCCTGTAGTTCAGTAGGCGGTATGGAATTATCCTCTCCGCCAAAAATACCGCAGCCGTTTAACAGGACACTGGCCAGCAGTACAACAACAAGAGACAGCATCCGCATCATTACGAATTTCCTAAATCATTACGTTTAATTTTAAGGATCTGGGCATTAGCACCTATTGCAGCATAGACCTGTATGGCCTGATCATAAGCTGCTCTGGCTTCATTAATACGCTTTAAAGCCACCAGAATGTCACCTTTTACTTCCAGATAATTGGGCTTAAAGCGGCCCTGATCGACATCCAACTCTTTTAAAGCCTGCTCATTTTTACCCTGGGCCGACATTAAGGTCGCCAGATGGATACGGGCAATATGCTTAAGGCTGTTACTATTACTATTATCAATCACCCATTGGTACTTAGCTTCAGCCTCAGCCAATTTACCTTCATCTACCCATTTTTTTGCTTCCAACATAGCAGACAGGGCAGTATAGGGATAAGCAGCATAATCTTTTAATAAGGTGTCCACCTGTTTGTCAATGGGCTGCGGAGAGTTTTCACTAACCAGCTGCAAAATATGATCGTATTCCATGGAGGCGGTCATGGCTTCAAGCTGCTTATGCTGCTTCCATTGCTGAATGCCCGCTATAGAACCCAGGCCAATAACTGTCAGGCCGATAACCATTTTATAATTTTCCTGCCACCATTTTTTTATGGCTTCTACCTGTTGTTCTTCTGTTTCGTATGTATCCATTTATTGCTCCCTTAAAGCATTTTCTGTAAGCTTATTTTCGTTATAGCTTATATTATCTAAAGTTTAGAGCGACAGCTCACCCTTGAGAGTCCTGTTTCGCTCATACGTTCTTTAACAATTTGTTTATAACCAGCTGTTTTGAAATTGTTTTTATAACAAATCTTCAAATCGCCTTAAAATATCCGTATCCGGCGGCTGGAATTTTGGGGACTTACCATCCCACCAGTCCCTGACCCTAACCTGCGAAAAATACCTTATCAATCCCATTCGTATTCTTCCGGCAGTAATGGGTGTATTCTTTCGCCAGGGCGTATTATCAATTACGCGCAATACCGGGTCCGGACATTTAATAGCCCGCAATTGAGGTATAATATACCCCAGAGCAATAATGTGTACCCATCGATGTAACACCTTCCAGGTTTTCTGCCAGGTCTGTTTCATGCCC
>JANELJ010000084.1 GCA_024511395.1 Gammaproteobacteria bacterium
ATCTGATAAATCATGAAGGTGTTTCAGGTAATGCAATCCTGCAATCAATCGAGTGCGTATGGCAGGAGCACCTTTAGTGGATACAAACAGAGCATCCCATTCTTTATCAGGACTTTCCCGGTCTATGTGTTTTGATAACTTAATCAACTCATGGTTTATGTCCAGCATGTTTTCAAGGCGCATCCTGAACAGGTCTTCCTGAGGTATTTTTGGCTGTTTCTTTGGCTTCATTCTGGTCTGGAAATTTGCAAGGTAATAAGGCTTATTTTACCAAAAACCTGCAAATTTAACACCCATGATCAAGAAATATTTCTTTATAAATCAATGCCATATGTTTTATTCAGGGTGGACTAATTACTGACAATCAATGACTGAAGACGATAAACAAAAAATAAGAGATCAGCTTGAGGCTTTAAAACAGGAACACCGGGATCTGGATGAAGCCATTCACCATATGCCAAGAACCATTCATACCCAGATACAGATCACACGCCTGAAAAAACGTAAGCTACATCTAAAGGATGAAATTATCAAGCTGGAAAATCTTTTGCTCCCCGATATTCTTGCCTAAGCCTGTTAAGTTGATTCTTCAACCGGCTTTTGTTCAGACGGTTCAGGTAAAAACTCACCTTTATTAATCAGGTTATGGCGAACATGTTCTGCAAAACCAATCCCGGCTTCTGAGTAAAAATTATAAACTTCATCAGCACCAGCCTGTTTCAGCACTTCAACATCTTCATCATACAGAGCAATAGCGGCCACAGTACCTTTAAAACCCATTTCCCTAAGCTGTTTTAAGGTAAACAGGTTTTTTTCCCGCTGGGGAAGGTTTAAAAAGATCATGCGAACCCCTTCCAGGTTCAGCTTGCTCCAGAAGTCCTTATCCATAACATCCGCATAAATAATATTTTTTTTATCTTTTTCATGCTGGGCATAAACACCGGCATAAAAATCCACTCCGATAACCTGTCCCGGAAAATGGTAATTCAGATCGTTATAAACCCCGGTACCAATACGCCCCATACCAAATACCACAATACTGGCCCCGGCCACGTCCACCGGCTTTTCATCATCCAGCCGCTCTTCTGACTGCCATGTGCGGAACACTTTTGAAAAGCGCCCGTATATTTCATGAGCCCGGGCATTAAGCGGTGAGGCAATAATAAAGGTCATGGACAGGGCTATGGCTATGCTGAGCAGCCAGGAACTGTCCATCCAGCCGTTCTGTACACCAATGGTGCCGACAATCAGGCCGAATTCTGAATAGTTGGCCAGGCTCATAGAAGCCAGAAAGGAGGTTCTGCTGCGCATTTTTGTTTTAACCAGCAGCCAGAAAAACAGGAATACCTTGGCAAACATTAATAAGGATAAAATTCCGGCAATAACCAAGTTCTCCACCGATGGCTCACCAGAGAGACCAATATTGACAAAAAAGGCCACCAAGAATAAATCTTTGAAATTATAGAGGGTTTTTGAGACTTCCGAGGCCTTGATATGCGGGGCCAGCAGCAAACCGAAAATCAGCGCCCCCAGATCCGCTTTCATACCGACCATTTCAAACAGAGCGGCTCCGCCGGTTGCCAGCAGCAGACTGTAAAGCACCAGTAATTCACCGTACTCCACCTGATCCATAATTTTATACAGTAAGGGGCGTAACAGGGGTAAGCCCAGTAGCCCCAGTGCCCAGATGCTGGGCAGCTTGCCTGTAGAAGCAGACAGGAATATAACGGCAAAAATATCCTGTACAATCAAAATCCCGATGGCTATCTGGGCATATAAAGCCATCATTTCATTTTTACCTTCCAGCACCTTAACCGCAAATACAGTACTGGAAAAACTTAACGCAAAAGCAATTAATACGCCGCTCCACAACGACAGTCCCTGAAAGGCACTGACCCCGGACTGCTGCAGAAAAATAAAAATACCGGCATAAACAACAATGGTTATCAACATATGGGAGCTGGCCACCCCCCATATCTGTACTCTCAGCAGACTTTTAAGGTTCAGTTTCAGTCCAATGGTGAACAGCATTATGGTAACACCTAGATCGGCAATTTCTCTGAGCGCCTCGGTACTTTCAACCCCATAGAACTTGAGCACAAAACCTACACATAAAAAACCCACCATGGGTGGCAGGCCGATCCGGTAGGCCAGGAAACTGAATACAAAGGTCAGTATCAGCCAGCCCGTTTCTGCTAAGGTAATTGAAATCCAGCTTAGATCCATAGTAATCCCTGTTAGAGCAGTTGACTAAATCAGTTCTGCTGTATTTCCCTGCTTAAAGGAATAATTGGATTCCACTTCAGCCATTGCGGCTGAGGCTCATCATGTAATATATAGTAACTGCCTTCCGACAGTTCCTTGCCCATGGCGGCATTGTCCGGAGTGGCAAAAGCAATACCGCCGGAAAGAACCGATTCTACCGATTCTGTTCTGATTTTAGAACTGCCGAATAAATTGATATCCATAGAGATACCGCTGGCATTCCAGAAACGACTGTTTTCCCGCAGCAATGGTCGGAAACGTTCACGAATAGTTAGATGTATTAAGATCTGGTCCGAAGTATCGGCCAACTCATAGCCCACCACTTCACCCACTTTAATCTGGCGATAATAAACACCGTCACCCACTTTTATTGAACCCAGACGACTAGCTGTTAAGTGAATATTAAAACCGGCTGCAGACTGTTGTTTAAGTGGTTTTTCTTCATAACCGATAAAGTAATCACTAAAAGTCCCCCTGACCGGTTCAAGCCGTAGAAAATTCCCCGTGATTAAATTACCCACATTTTTAATTTTAGCTAGGCCAAGTTCAGCCTTGACTACCCAGAACCTGGAGTCTTTACCCAGTAGCGATTTTATCTGTTCACTGAGTTCCAGGCTTACTTCAACTTTCCCGGCATCTTTGCGGCTGAGTTTAACAGATCTGACCTTGCCTACCTCAATATCATTATAGACAACCTTGCTGCAGTAAGATAAGCCATCCACCTTATCAAACAGCACAGTGACATAAAATGCATTGATTTGAGCAGCCTCATAATCATCAAATAACCTGTATTTAGTGCCATTTGAGACTTTGTGTTTGCCGGGTTCATAGCGGGCATCATTGTATAAACCAATACCGCCTTTGAGAATACTTTTGACTGATTCAGTACGAACACTCAGGCCTGACAAACCAACATCAACCTTGAAGCCACTGGCATTATAAAAACGTGAATGGCTACTAACCAGATTCATATACCGGGGATAAATATAGATCAGAATATTGATACTTTTTCCATCTGCCGCCAGTTCATAATCCTGTACATTACCAATCTTAATCCTGTGGTACATAACTAGGGCGCCAATACTAATCGTTCCCAGCTCTGAACTGTTCAACTTTAAATGCAGTCCAGGATAATTGGCATCCAGCGGTGGTTTAGTCATACTGACCTTAAAACTGTATTTTTTCTTTTTGCTCCTGCCCAGTCTCAGAGTAATATAATCACCGGCCAGCAGGGTTTCCAGGTTTTCCACACCGGTAATATCAAATTTAGGACGAACCATCCAGAACCGGGTATCTTCCACCAGACCGAAATCAGCAATGGGATCCATAATTACCGTTGCAGTAGCGGTTTCCTGGCCGGTATTAGGGGTGATTTTTTTAATCACGCCCAGCACGATGCCTTTATAAATAACCTTGGTAACATCAGCAGTCAGTCCGGTGGTATCATCAAAGGTCAGTGATACCTCGATACCGGCTTTGGCATCATCAAAACTTTCATAGAGCTGGAATACATCCCCGTTTTTGGCTTTAATATCACTTTTTTTATAGCTGGGTGTATAAAAAGCAATACCACCAGAGAGTAACGAAGCAATGGATTCGGTCATCACTTTTATGCCCGTCAGACCACCTTTGATATTAACTCCGCTGACATTATAAAAACGGGTTGATTCAGTGACCAGATGGGCAAACTCCGGCTTAATATAGGCCTGCAATTTTACCTTTTCATTATCCTCTGCCAATTTAAAAGACTCAATATTACCTACTTTGATATTCTTGTAATACAGGGGGCTATCCTTACTGATAGAACCCAGATCCTCTGATTCTATAGTAAAGTGTAAACCAGGCACGTTGGCCGGCAACGGCGGAACCGATTCATAAACTCTAAACTCCCGACTTTTCTTGCCTGTACCTGAAGGCCGTAATTCAAGGTAATTACCTTCCAGCAGAGCATCCAGCCCGCTGATTTTTAAAATGCTGACACTGGGTTTAACAATCCAGAACTGGGTATTTTCAGTCAGAACATCAGCCACAAGTGGAGATAGTTTTGCGACACAGATGCTTTCATTGCTCTTCTTGTCATAGGCAAATTTACCCAGACGACCGATGACCTGTCCCTGATATTTAATTTTGGTCTGATTAGCAACCAGGGAATCAATATTTTTAAATCGCAATACCACTGGAATACCCACACGGGCACTTTCAAAATCATCATATAATAAAAACAGGGCTCCGTGTCTAGCCTGCTGTGCCGGTTTTTCCTCCAGCGGTGTGGTAAAGGCAATGCCCCCTACCAACAGGGAAACCAGAGATTCCGTTTTAATCTCTACCCCGCTCAAACCGGCCTTAATACTGATACCGCTGACATTATAAAAACGGGAATTTTCTTTAACCAGATGAGCATATTCAGGACGGATCACGACCCAGGCATGTATTTCGGAATCATTTTCTTCCAGAGTATAGTTAATAACCTCTCCCACCGGTATCTGCTTGTAAAATACTACGGTGCCTCTGTCCACGGATGTCAGCTGGTTCAGGCGCAGCTTTATATGCAGTCCCGGTGTTTTTCCCGAAGGCGGTGGTGCCATGTCCAGAGCCACAAAATTTCTTTTGCTGGTTTCACCTTTTTCAGAGTCGATGGCTATATAACGGCCTTTTAAAATAGTATCCAGGCCGGATACACCGGACAGGGAAATACGCGGTTCTACCACCCAGAATTGGGCTTTTTCATTCAGATAGGGTTCGGTACGTTTATCCATTTCAATATGCAGTATGACATGCTGCAGATCATCCGCCACCTCATAGCTTTTCACAACACCTGTCGTAATACCCTTGTAGAAGACCTTAGTTTTACCCACCTCAATGCCTTCGGCAGTACGCACTTTTAAAGTAATCATTATGCCGGCATTAAGATAACTTTCAAAAATCAGCCCCAGCCCAATCAGCAGCGCCACAATAGGCAGGATCCAGATGGGCGAAAAACTGCGCTGGGAATTAACTTTGGGACGTGCCAGCGGCACTGAATTTATATCCGCTTGTTCATTATCACTCATAGTTAGTCTGTTTTTTTATTTTAAACGTATTCATGGATTTTAATCGGCAGCCGGTTCCTGGTTTAATTCGATATTTTTATAATTCTTTCTTTTATAATCCCACAGCAAACGAGTATCAAAGCTGCTGGCTGCCAGCATGGTCAGAACCACCACCGTACCAAACGCGGTTGCCGCTGGCCCGGCCGTGATTTCTGCAACCCCGGTAATATGAACCAGAGCGGCCAGAATGGAAACAACGAAAATATCCAGCATTGACCAGCGACCAATAAATTCAATAAACCGAAACATCTTAATGCGCTGTCGATCCGTCATATTCACTTTATATTTAAGTGAAAACAGAATAAGCATAATCCCAATCATTTTAAACAGAGGCACCAGTACACTGGCCACAAACACTACAAAAGCAACAGCATGGGATCCCATCTGCAATAATAAAATCACCCCGCCCATAATAGTAGAGGGTTCATCCGTACCAAAGTAGGCGACATTCATAATCATCATGGTATTGACGGGAATGTATAAAATCATGGAGGCAATTAAAAAAGCCCAAGTACGATTAATACTATCTGGTTTTCTCTGATACAGTTCTGCACCACAGCATCTACACTCCTGTTCGGCATCAGGAATATAGCGATGTACCTTATAACATTCAGCACATAATACTAGCCCGGCTTCCTTACCGGTTATTATTTTATCAGGTAGAGCCGGCGTGATGGTTTTGCTGACCATCAACAGGGTTCCTCACGTGTTTTTCGATCCAGTAAGGCATCCCATACTTCATGAGGATTCAACGCAGTCGTTGCCAGAATGGAACTCAGTAATAGTGCTGCATAAGCCCATAAACCAAAGCCCGGCTGAATTTCTGCCATGGATAGCAGTTTAACTACAGCCACAATAATCCCCAGCATATACACTTCCAGCATGCCCCATTCTTCCATTTCATGAAACAGACGGAAAGACCAGATAAGACTTTTATGATAATAGTTCAGAGTAATACTCAGGGTAACATAAGTAAGCAGCAATAAACGAAACAGGGGCACAAGGCAACTGCTGAGAAAGGTCAGTATAGCCACCACATAATATTTTTCCCGCAATAAAATCAGCGAACCGCTGATAAGACTCTGCTGTTGAGACAGACCCAACATTTCAAGGATCATAATTGGCTGGGTTACCGCAGGATAAAAACAGATCAGTGCGGTTAAAGCATAAGCCAGGCTACGGCTGATGGTATTATGTTTCTGTTTATAAAGTACATGGCCGCAACGGGGACACTGGACTTTACAGGTCTCACAGATTTCCTGATTTTCAATCAGCAAATCACATTCGTGGCATAATAGAATTCTGGAATTAATGACCTGACTCCGTCCCGTGACAACAACCTGCAACTGCTTTAAATATAAACAAAAAATGTTTATTTATCAATGACGTGAATGACGCTACCATTGATAACCCAGTTTAACCCGGTAGGTGGTATCAGTAGTAGAAACATTGTCTTTGGGTTTACTGTCATATTCCCATTCTACTTCAGCACTGGCTACAATACCGGAATTAAGAGGAATACGAAAACCGGTCCAGCTGTTAATAACGACTTTATTGGATTTTTCCCAGTCCCATAAGGCATTATCTTTATGATAGAGCTGGACAATATCATCCCAGAGAAACTGCTCGTAATTCACATTCCAGTCCATGGCCAGATAGTCTTTATCTTTAGTCTGAATATTATTTTCATCCACCTTGACCAGACCAATATCCACACCCAGATTCAGGGCCTTGCTTTCATAAAACTGATGTCCCACATGGGGACCAAATGTTACCCGCAGATCCAGGTCAGTAAATTTGTCCCGTTCAAAAATAAGCTGCAGACCATAGTATCTTTTTTTAGAAACAAAATAATCGTATTTACCGCTAAATATCCAGTTATCTGCTGTGGTACGGTCTTTATTGGTATCATTCTCCAGATTGCCGCTTAAGGTGTAGCGCTCTGACAGACTGCGAAATTCAATTATCCCGTCCATATCCAGCTCATCCTTAATAGTATTACCATGCTGGGATTTAAGGGAAAAATTAGCCCGTCCGCTGATTTTAAAGCCCTGTCCAGACGCTAGGGATCAGGGTTGATATAGGCAACATTGTCTGTTTTAAAGGCGGTTTTCCATTCTTCACCCTCTTTTTTAATCTGACTGATACCGTTTTCAATATTATTAATATAACGGGATTCAATCACCTCATCCGTCACCAGCATAATTTTAACAGGTTGTTCTGTCTCCAGTTTACTGACCTGATCCCATTTGATTTTAATCGTACCCGCATAAAAGGTCTTAAAAAAAATGGACTTGCCTTCCTGTGACTCTACCTGCCCCTTAAGAATTGAACCGTCTTTCATAATCAGGGTATCGGCATAAACAATTGAATGACTCATAACGAGGAGCAGCAAAAAAATGATGACTCGCATTATAATTTCTCATTCTGTAAACGAATATCAATAGGCTGTGAAATATCCAGATGTACATCACGCTGAGGAAAGGCAATGGTAATTCTGGCATCATTAAACTTCCTGTTGATGATTTCATTAATTTCACTGGTTACCGCTAAATAACTGTTCCGAAATGGTGTCCATATAAATGGAACTTAAGCTTTGTTTATTGATCAAAGAAATTAACCAAAACAACCTGATCAAACAAAGCTTAAGTATGAATAATATTATAACGGAACTGAGCCGTCCTGTACGCCGACGGTTAAAAAAAGTCGTACAATTTAATAAAGATGGTAACTACAGAAGGCGGGCTGAAGCTATTTTACTCCTGCATCAGTGCTACAGTAAGAAACAGGTTTCCCAATTACTGAATGCCAGCCGAACAA
>JANELJ010000318.1 GCA_024511395.1 Gammaproteobacteria bacterium
AAGGGCTTATAACGGACATTTTTATTCGTCAACTGGTTAAAGTAACGATGAATTTCCGAAAAATGCTTTGTCTCTTTATCACCCATAGCCGTAATCATACTCACTATTAGCTGAAAAGGGGGTATCTGTCTTAATCGTTGGGAAAAACCTATGTTTTTGCCCGGTTTATTAAGTTTCTTTTCACTCAATACGACTTTTAGTTTTTTTGATAATGTGCTACTTTTCATTTGAAGCCTTTTTGTTGATGAATAATTGCCTGAATAACAACTATTTGATCATCAAATTGGCTTCATTTCAATTCCTAAAGATCATACCTATGATGAAATTATAAAAAGTAATAGTTTGAAGGATTTTAAGGGGTGGGGGTAGGTGGGATTATTGGGCGCTTACGGATAAAACCAAGGTGCTGGCCGAAACTGGTGCCGGTCAGCATGGGGTGGCACTGGCCACAGCCTGTTCCCTGGTTTGTATCGACTGTGAAATTCATATGGGTGAAATTGATGTTGAGAAAGAACATCCTAATGTTATTCGTATGAAAATACTGGGCACTAAACTGATCCCGGTCAGTCGCGGCACCCGGACACTTAAAGACGCTGTAGACAGCGCCTTTGAAGCCTATCTTCAGGATCCGGTTAATTCCCTGTATGCCATTGGTTCAGTCGTCGGCCCCATCCCTTCCCTATGATGGTGCGGGATTTTCAGTCTATTGTCGGTACCGAAGCCAGAGAACAGATTCAGGACATGACCGGCGCCCTGCCCGATTACTTGGTAGCCTGTGTCGGCGGCGGCAGTAATGCCATGGGATTGTTTACTGCGTTTCTGGAAGACGATGATGTGCAGATGATCGGTGTAGAGCCTTCTGGCAAAGCTCTGGATACTCCGGAACACGCTGCCACTATGACTAAAGGCAAACCCGGCGTTATTCACGGCTTTAACTGTTATCTGCTGCAGGACAGCTAGGGCGAACCATTACCGGTTTACTCAATTGCTTCCGGACTTGATTACCCCGGTGTCGGCCCTCAACATTGTTACCTGAAGGATATTGAACGGGTACAGTACGAAACCGTAACGGATCAGGAATGCCTGGATGCCTTTATGGACTTATCACGTCACGAAGGCATTATCCCAGCGCTGGAAAGTGCCCATGCCGTGCCTCATGCCATGAAACTGGCCGCTACCCTGCCTGAAGATAAAAAGATTCTGGTTAATCTCAGTGGTCGAGGTGATAAGGACATTGATTTTGTGGCCAAAAAATTAAATCTGGAATAAATTTGAAACAGGAGAGAGAAAAACCATGTCGGAACCTGTAAGTGTCACCCTGTTTATTGCCTCTGGCTGTCCGCACTGCCCAAATGTACTGCAGGCATTATCAGAGTTAATAAAAGCCGGTGAAATTGCCCAGTTACATGTCAGCAATATTGCCCTGGTTCCGGAGGAAGCCCAGAAACTGAATGTCCGTTCAGTCCCCTGGGTTAAAATTGGGCCATTTGAGTTAACCGGTGCCCAGAGTAAAAAAGACTTACAGCAATGGATTGCACGCCTGCAGTCAGACACCGGCATGCAGGATTATTTTTCTGAGCTGTTTACCAGCGGAGAAATGAAAAAAGTCCTGGCAATGGTAAAAAAAGAACTTGAGCTGCTCAAGATTTTCCCAAAAATGATGGCCGATGATGATACCCCGCTGGGTACCAAAATCGGCATAGGGGCAATTTTTGAAGACCTGCAGGGAAGTGATGCCATTAAAACGCTTATCCCGGACTTAACTGAGTTACTGAAATCAGAAAACCCGGCTGTAAGAAATGATGCCTGTTATTACCTAGGCCTTACAGAAAGCCCCGATGCCATACCGGCCATTCAGTCATTAAGCAATGATGAAACGGAAGAAGTTCGTGAGACAGTTAAGGATGCGCTGGAAATTATCCATAATGCTAATGATCTCTAACCTATGATCAGAAATTGTCAGACTGACAGCCCATGATTTTAACTTAATTGAAGGTAATTCTAACAATCACTTGTTAATTAGTTTTCATACGGATGTATCAACCTGACTTGTGGAAAATAGGTTTTATACTTATCAGAGTCTCTGGTTATTAACTCAAATTTTGAGACCGATGCATGTGCACCAATAAAAAATTAGGCAGGGGAGAGACTTTAGTTCCTTTATTTTTTCTGTATTTTAGAAATACCTTTCCAGTGAGAAATAATTCCTCTCTCGGCATTTCCAGTACTTTTACCCCTAAGCCGGTAATCGCCTGTTCTACTTCTTCTATTTTAACCTGAATTCTGGATAAGAACTAAAAAATATTGAACTAAATGCCTGTTTCTCGATCAGATCATTTAATGACCAAATCAAATGAATTTGAACAAGGAACAGGCAAGTGACTACTATAGAT
>JANELJ010000319.1 GCA_024511395.1 Gammaproteobacteria bacterium
TTGCTGATTGATCCCAGCCAGTATGATCGGGAAGAAATGTAAATGATCACCCGGTGTTTTTCACTGGAACTGATCCGCAAAGGCTTTTTAAGTCCATCAACCAATGTTACAGCACCGGATGTCGGTACCGGGCAGAGAGAAATGGCCTGGATTGCAGATACCTATAAACAACTGCATCCTGATGATGTTAAAATGGCCAGTATGAGCGTTTCCCTGGAAGGTAAAACCTGTGTCATGCAGGGCTTTGGTAATGTCGGCTATCATGCAGCCAAATTTCTGTCTGAAGAGGACGGGGTCAAAATCACGGCCATTATTAAAAGTTATGGTGCACTGATTAATGATGAAGGCATTAATATTGAGCAATTGCGTCAGCATATTGATGAACACCATGAAATTGAAACCTTTCCCTGTGCCCAGTTTGTAGAAGACGGTGCTGCAGTACTTGAAAAAGAGTGCGATATTCTTATCCCGGCGGCACTGGAAAATCAGATCAACCTGGATAATGTTGACCGGATCAAGGCCAAACTGATTGTGGAGGCGGCCAATGGGCCGGTATCCTTTGGTGCAGATGCTATATTAAAAAGCAAGGGGATTGTCGTTATTCCTGATGCTTATGCCAATGCCGGTGGTGAAACCGTATCCTATTTTGAATGGATCCGTAATATCTCCCACATGCGTTTTGGCCGTATGCAACGCCGTCATGAAGAAATGCGTGGCTTACAGGTCACTAAAATGTTTGAAGAAGCCACTGGTAATTCCGTTTCCACCCATCTTAGGAATACCATTACCCGAGGAGCTGATGAACTGGATCTGGTACGTTCGGGCCTGGATGATACTATGCGCACAGCCTATCAGGAAATACGTGAAACCATGCTTAGTGATGAAAATATTACGGACTTACGTATCACATCTTATGTTTCTTCTATAAAGAAAATAGCCCGCTCCTATCTTGATGTGGGAATTCTGTAATAATGTCAGAAGTGCCACAAATCCCTCCGCTTGGAGGCATGTCAGCGAAAACTTTTCTGGCTGAATACTGGCAGCAAAAGCCGCTGCTTATTCGCCAGGCTTTTCCCGGTTTTGAAACACCGTTAAGCCCGGATGAACTGGCGGGACTGGCCTGTGAAGAGGACGTCAATTCCAGAATTATTATTGAACAGGGCGGGGAGCATCCCTGGCAGGCCATTCATGGTCCTATGGATGAAACGGTTTTTGCCCGGATGCCGGAAACCCACTGGACTCTTGTGGTCAACGATCTGGAAAAAACCGTTCCGGAACTGGCCTGGCTCACCGACCGGTTCCGCTTTATTCCTGAATGGTATCTGGATGATTTAATGAGCAGCTATGCTGCTCCCCTAGGTACGGTAGGTCCGCATTTTGATTTATACGATGTGTTTATTCTGCAGGGTTCCGGCCGGCGCCGCTGGCAGATCAGTACCCGTCCGGTAGCGGAGGATAATGTTATTTCTGATATTGCTATCCGCCTGCAGAAAGAATTTATAGCAGAACAGGAATGGATTCTGGAACCCGGCGATATGATGTATCTGCCTGCCGGGGTATCTCACCATGGTATTTCTCTTGATGAGAGCATGAGCTATTCCATTGGTTTTAAGGCCACCAGTCATGAAGCTCTGGTCAATGACTTTATTGCTCATATTACCAGTGAACTGCCGGTACACAAAACCTATCATTTACCAGCCGGGGTGCTGGCCGGGCATCCTAATGAAATTACTCCGGCCGCTATTGAAGAGGTGCACAGGATCTTCAAACAATACCTGGATCCGCAAAACCCAGAACTGGAGCGATGGTTTGGCAGTTTTGTCAGTGACTCCAAAGTAGATTACCTGAATGAATGTGAACAACCGGTAGAAAGTCTTCAGGCACTGCTAGAACTAAGTTTGGAAAATCTGCCATTAATGCGTCATCCTGCCAGCCGCTTTGCTTTTATTGATAAAGACGGTGGTTCCTGTCAGCTTTTTGTTAATGGGCAGGACTTTATGGTTTCTACGGCATTTGCAGTTAAACTCTGTGCACAGCGAACAGTGGAACTATCAGAACTGATACCTGTTATGTCTGATAATGAGCAGGAACTGCTGCTTAATTTATACAATGCCGGCAAGCTGTATTTTAATTAACCTGAGATCTGGATAAGAACCCAGTCATTTACCTAAATACAGAGAGTTTTCATATCACTCTCATCTATTCTGATTGTCGGCTTGTCTTTTTTATGACAATAGGCAATCAGAGAACCAATAAGGTTCAACATAAAAGCACTTACGCTTCTATGACGTGAATGTTCAATCTGTGTAATATTTTTTAGCTGCTCATTAACCGTTTCAATTATAAAACGTTTTTTCAGCATAATCTTATCCCACAATGCAATGGCACGTG
>JANELJ010000320.1 GCA_024511395.1 Gammaproteobacteria bacterium
AATAAGCTCCGGCTTTTGTGGCTCAAAATTATTTCCGGTTTGATGGGGTCTTTTATCAAACCGGGGCAATCAGCTGCTTTAAACCTGGCTTGATGTCAGGCTTAAAACGGTATTATTCAGCTTGAACTAAGTATTGTTATCTAAGCTGGTAGTAGTAAGCATGGCTGTCTCCCTTTGGATTTAACGTTCTTTATTCGGCTTTGATAGTAATATATCAATATAGCCGTCCATATTCCTGACCATAGCGGACAAAAATCTGACATAAAATGACAAATTTTCAGAAATTACAGGCTGGAAGGCTAGAGCTGTTTTTTAAAATGAGAGGGAGATTCCACGGACCATTGTCAAAAGGCCCGACTGAAGGCACTGGAATCAGAAAAGCCCAGTTGAAAAGCAATTTCAGTAATACTGTATTGATTTTTCTGCAGATACTCTTTACTGAGCCAAAAGCGCAGATCATCCAGAATGGTTTTAAAAGAGGTATTTTCGGCCTGCAGATGCCGGTGTAAGGTTCTCGGGGTAAGATGCAGGAGTTGACTCACTTTCTCAATGGATACTTCGTAGGGAAGTAAACGGCTGATGGCCTGCCGAACCCTGCTTGTGGTATTTTCTTCATACATGCTGTCCAGGTAGTCAAGCAGGGTTTTATCTGTTATCAGGTTAATATTGCCCAGTGAGTTGAGCAGGGGAGTATCGACCACCTCTGCCGGTAAGCACAGTTTGTTCACCGGCTGTTCAAAAAACACCGGGCACTGAAAATAGTCATTATAGGCCTGCTGACAGGTTGGTTTCGGGTGTGCCAGGTAAACCGCTGAGGGTCTGAGATCCTGTCCAAAATTGCTCTGGCACATATGAAACAGTATGGTTATACCGCTGTCCATTTGCGCCATAGTCACCTGGGACCAGTCCTGTACATCCAGGATCACATTAAACTGCCCCTCTGTTTCCTCAATGGTCAGTTTAATAAACTCACTGACCATTTTCTGGTAACGCAGCAGGCGTTCAAAGGCAGCCCGTAGGGTCGGGCTGCTCAGCCAGGCATAGCCGAGCAGATTTAAATCAGAGGGATGAAGTATTTTTGCCGTTTTAAGGCCGAAGCAGGGATCCTCTATTATATGAGATGCTTCTGACTACAGTTGCCAGGCTTTTTGATAGTTTACCCGTTTTCGGTCATTACCAAGGTCAGTTCTGGACAGGCCTGCGGAAGCAAAAATAGTATCAGCATCCTGCCGATGGTATTCCAGAAGCTTGTAAAGTATCTTTAGTACCGAGGTTGATATAGTGTAAGTCATTGGTTCTGCAATGGTATGATGAAATTGATTTTAGTATAGTTGTTGAAACAGCTTCTTAATACCCGTATTGCCATTGAGGTAAGTATAAACCCTTATCTATATAAGTAATATTAATAAAATCTAATATAAGGGGTTGCTAATCTTTTCGGATCGATCTATACTAAGCTCACTTTATAAAAAGATTGAAAAAACATTATTAATAATTATATAGCAGTTCGTAATATTAGAATCGTTAATATAAATAGCAGTAAGGAAGATGTTTTTATCAATCCATTTTCAGCCCTGTATTGGGTAGTCCTTTTTTTGGGCTAAAAATTGTTGTATTTTTTATGACAAATTTAACACATTCATTATTTAAACTTCGGAGAGTATAAAATGAAAAAATTATTAATTGCTGCAGCAATTGCTGCTACAACTGTATCTATGTCTGTTTCTGCTGATTCCTGGGGCCCATGGGGTGATGGCGACAGCAATACTAACTGGAATGGTTACGGCGCTAACAACTGGAATAACAATGCCTATGGCAATGGTTATGGTAATGGTTGGGGCGACGGTTCTGGTGATGCCGACATGGACGGTGATATTGAAATCACTATTAAAGGCCGTGGTCGTGGTCGTGGTAAAGGTAACACTCGTGGTTCCGCTTATGGTAATGGCTACAGCAACTACAATGGTTACAACAACATGAACAGCCGTTTTGACGGTCGTAACACTTATGCAAACACTCCTTATGGCTATGGTCCATATGCTTATGGTCGTCCAGCTCCTGTAGCTCCAGCTCCTCAAACTGTAGCACCTGCCGGTCCTACTCCTCAGCAGAAAGCTCAGATGGAAGCTCATAAGAAGCGTATGCAGGAAATGCAAAAGCAACAGCAAGCCAAAATGGAAGCTGCTCGTAAAGCATACGAAGAAAGAATGAAGCAATGGGCTGCCCAAGCACCTGCTGCTCCAGCCGTACCTGAAGCTAAACCTGCTGCCAAGTAATACCAGGCACAGCTAAGCAAAAAGCCTGCCCCGGTAACCCGGAGCAGGCTTTTTTTATGCCCTAAACTCAATACTTCAAAATGCTCTATGCTCTTTCTGAACGCTG
>JANELJ010000085.1 GCA_024511395.1 Gammaproteobacteria bacterium
TACTTTTCATTTGAAGCCTTTTTGTTGATGAATAATTGCCTGAATAACAACTATTTGATCATCAAATTGGCTTCATTTCAACTCCTAAAGATCATACCTATGAAGTTTTATTGGGTTAAAATATTAGTTTGTGCCGTACACCCGTATCAGTTCGGAGGCTATACCTTTCAGGGGATGCTCAGGCACATCCATGTGGCGGTTTATCTCGGCATCCTGCCTCCATAAACCCCTGAAAGGTATAGCCTCCGGACTGATACTCTTTCAGAGTTTCGGTTTGAAAAGTGGTAATAAACTTTGTGGGGATAGATGAGGATGGGGGGAAGAGCAGGACTCTAAATTTAAAATAAAAAATTCTTTATGACCAGAAGGGTCAGGATAATATGTTAGAAAGCTATGTAAAAAAAATCCTCAAAGCCAAGGTTTATGAGATTGTAGAAAAGGTACCGCTGGATGAGGCAGTTAATTTGTCCTTGCGTACCGGGAATCAGATTCTGCTTAAGCGGGAGGATCTGCAGCCGGTTTTTTCATTTAAACTGCGTGGTGCCTATAACAAGATTGTGCAGTTGACGGATGAGGAGAAAGCACAGGGTGTGATTGCCGCCTCGGCGGGGAACCATGCTCAGGGGGTGGCTCTGTCGGCTAGTAAGATGAATATTGATGCCCTGATTGTTATGCCTAAAACCACGCCGGAAATTAAAGTGACAGCCGTAAAACGGCTGGGTGCGAGGGTAGAGCTGTATGGCAATAGTTATGATGAAGCTTATGAACATGCCCGCAAGCTGGAAGAGGTTCAGGGCTGGACTTTTATTCACCCCTATGATGATCCGGATGTTATTGCCGGCCAAGGTACGGTGGGTATGGAGATTATGCAGCAGTGCAGTACGGTGCCCGAAGCGATATTTGTACCGGTGGGTGGTGGCGGCCTGATTGCTGGTGTGGCCACCTATGTTAAATACCTTTATCCGCAGATAAAAATTATTGGGGTTGAGCCGGATGATGCCGGTTCCATGTATGAAGCCTTACGGGCGGATGAGCGGGTATTGCTGGATCAGGTGGGTATTTTTGCTGACGGTGTAGCGGTTCGGCAGGTGGGTAAAGAAACTTTCAGAGTCGCGCGGGAATGTGTGGATGAAGTACTGCTGGTCAGTGCCGATGAGATCTGTGCGGCCATTAAGGATATTTTTGATGATACCCGTACGGTTACTGAACCGGCTGGAGCACTGGCGGTGGCCGGTTTAAAAAAATACATCAGGGAACGGGAATTACACAATAAAACTCTGGTGGCTATTAACAGCGGCGCTAATATCAATTTTGACCGGCTGCGGCATGTGGCGGAACGGGCAGAGCTGGGTGAAAACCGGGAACTATTGTTCTCAGCGACAATTGATGAACACCCCGGCAGTTTCCTGAAATTCTGTAAAATTATTGGTACCCGGGGAATTACTGAGTTTAACTATCGCTATTCCAGTGATAAGGTGGCACATATTTTTGTGGGTGTTAAGGTGTCCAATGCTGAAGAAGAAAAAGAAGAGCTGTTTAATGTTCTGGAAAGCAAGGGTTATCCGGTTATTGATTTAAGTGATAATGAAATAGCCAAGCTGCATTTACGCCATATGGTGGGCGGACATGCCCCAGATATTAAAAATGAACACCTGTACCGTTTTGAATTTCCCGAGCGTCCTGGTGCCTTATTACGTTTTTTAAGAGGCATGGGACAGAACTGGAATATCAGCCTGTTTCATTATCGGAATCACGGTGCTGCATTTGGCCGTGTTCTGGCGGGTATTCAGGTGCCGGACAGTGATCTGGATGAGTTTAATAAATATCTGGATGAGCTGGGCTATCATTACTGGGATGAAACTCAAAATCCGGCATATGTGGAATTTCTGGTCTAAAACCTGAACTTTAGTCTAAACTTGCTATTTTTTTAAGTGTTATTAAAAAAATATGTAGGAAACGTCTTGCATTCTGTATTTATTGTTGGCAATATACCCCTGCAATGTAAGTGCTTCTAAGCCATTTAACATCCTATTTTATATAGATTAATTCTAAAATTGCAGATAAGGTCTTATATAATCTGGTTTGACGATGTGTATATAAAAGAAGTGTTAAAAAAATAATAAAAACAAACTACATTAAGGGACTTTTCAAATGACTAATTTTCATTTGACTGATAAACGCCGTAAGTGTCTGAATAATAAATTAAGTACGACAAAAAGAGGATTCAAATAGGATCCCATTGTTGTACTTGCCTATGTTGTACTTCTGGGGGGAGGGTATTAAGCGGGTTTACTTCTTTTGGGTTTTAACCAGCTTCAGTAAAAATACCTTAAACCTTTCTCCGTAACAATGGCATGCATTTGAATGTCCCAGGGTTGTGCCTGCAGGGCATCCACCTGCTGTAATTCATGAGCAATACCTACAAATAGAGGATGATGTTTGCGGGTGTGCCATTGCTGTTTTAAATGCTTTAAGGCTCTGTCATAATAGCCTCCGCCCATACCCATTCGATGTCCCAGGGGATCAAAGGCTACTAATGGTGCCAGCACCAGATCCAGTTGCCGTGCGCTTTTCAGGTGTTTTTTCTGATATACCGGTTCCAGTATTCCAAAACTGTTTTTTCTCAGGCTGGTGTTCTTATTATAAGGCGCAAACGCCATAATACCGTTTTCCCTGGACAGAATAACCGGCAGATAGCATTTTTTATAATGGCCGTGTATTTTATTAATTAAGGGTGACAAATTGACTTCACCGTCGGCACTCAGGTAAAGGGCTATATGTCTGCTGTAGCGGTAGAAGCGGGAATGGATAATGCTCCGGCTGATAATTCTGGAATGCTGATGCTGCTGGATTCGGGACAGATGTCGGCGAGCTTGGCGTATGCGTAATGATTTAGCTGACTGGTTCAAGTTCAGTGTATTCAACCT
Organism: Gammaproteobacteria bacterium; assembly: GCA_024511395.1. GTDB lineage: Bacteria > Pseudomonadota > Gammaproteobacteria > GRL18 > GRL18 > JANELJ01. The sequence continues at coordinate 2,928 of JANELJ010000085.1, forward strand.
AAAAAATCACTTTTAATTATGGAGGTTGTCAGGCAGGCTGTAAATAGTAAGGTGAAAGAACCGCCTGAAAGGTCGTAAACTTTCGCTCTTGAACCTATCGGTTCAAGTGGGGAGCTGGCTGATAAATCAGGCTATCTGCTCAATGGCTATATTAAAACAGTCGGAGGCAGGCTTGCACACATTACCAGGAGCAGAACCCCGGAGTAAAAGATTACGGCTCAAGAAGTACCCAGTTACTAACCAGATCAGGTAGAACTTTCACGCTATATTAAGTATAACACCATTCTCTAACAGTGCTAAATATTTAGTAACAGAAAACGCTTAAGTAGGCTCGATCTGATGGCTTATGTAATCCCTAGCTGACTATGATTTCAAGTTACTGGTTTATGTAATTTCCAGCTGACGGCTCTCATTCACAACTTCATCGATCTTTTCACGCATTTTACGCAGTTGCTTCTGTAAGTCAGAATCGTGGGCAGAATGCTGCTGTTGCTGCAGCAGGTCGTGAGCCAGGTTCAGAGCGGCCATGACTGCAATCCGGTCACTGCCGATGACTTTGCCGCTGGCACGGATTTCATGCATTTTATCATTCAGCAGAGCCGCGGAGTCTTCCAGACTTTGCTTATGATTGGGTGCACAGGCAATACGATAGTCTTTTTCCAGTATCTTGACAGTAACGGGTACGGTTTCTTCTTTCATCCATTACTCTCCATGGCTTTAAGTCGATTGATAATAGCCTCGACACGGCTGCGGGCCGTTTCGGTTTTTTCCATCAACCGGGACCGCTCAACCTGTAGAAATTCCTGCTGTGAGCGTAATTGAACATTTTCCTGTTTAAGCTGTTGAATTGTCTCTAATAATACATTAACACTCTCATCCAGGCGTTTTAGTTCCAGATCGGTGTCAGAGATATTTGCGTTTTCTACCATAATGTAGATTTACCTGCCTTTCTAATTCTTATTATATTGTCGCTATTCAGTGTATCTGACAATATTATTGTGCTCTGAATTATGCTGAATAGTTGCATTAGATTTGCTATACAGGTATTTATAAAACCCATATATTTCCCATTTCCATAGAGTATATTAGAGTCCATTAGCATATTGGTCAATGGTTAAAACAATAATCTATAACAGAAACTTGTGCAAGTAAGGTATAATTCCAGTTTTCCGGTAATAACTGTAAGATATTACCGACATTTAAACCACATTATTTAAAAACCAGTATGACATACGAGATTGATATTGAACGGGTGCAGAAAAATCTGACCACACTGGGCAGTGAGGCATCTCCCTCGGAAGCGCATGGCACATTATGCGGTTTACTCTGTAGCAGAGCTGACCTAGAACCCCAGGAATGGCTGGCTTTAACCACGTCTGAAGCAGATGCTATTGAACAGGGTGATATTCTTGCCGCCGAGGCGGCTGAATGGTTCTCTGAGTTGTTTTTTCAGACGGTTGCAGCTTTATCGGATAATAATCTTAACTTTTACCCACTTTTGCCGGAGGATGATAGCGAAATGGTTCAGTTAGAAGCCATTGCCCAATGGGCGCAGGGATTTTTAATGGGGCTGAGCCTGGCCGGAATAGAAAAGTTTACTGATTATCAGGAAGAAGTCGGAGAGTTTGTAGAAGCCATGACTTCTATTTCGTCGGCAGATGATTATGATCTGGCCGGTGATAACAGTGATGAAGAAGCCATTACTGAACTGGTGGAATTTATTCGTATCGGTGTGCTGCTGGTGAATGAAGAAATGAACCCTCTGCGGGTGTCGGTGGATATTATAGAAGATCAGACTTTACATTAAACCTGATTTATTCAGTTTAAAACAGGCTATATATGATAGACACTAAAGAATTTGCACGACGCAGAAAGCATTTAATTCAGGATATGGGCAAAGACAGCATTGCTATTCTGCCCACGGCGCTGGAACAGACCCGTAACCGTGACGTCACCTATCCATTTCGGCCTGACAGCGATTTTCTCTACCTGACTGGTTTCTGGGAGCCGGAAGCAGTGCTGGTGCTGATCCCCGGTCGTGAGCATGGTGAATATGTACTGTTCTGCCGGGAAAAAGATGAGACCCAGGAAATCTGGCACGGCCGTCGTTATGGCCAGGAAGGTGTCATTGAACATTTTGCTGCCGATGATTCATTCTCTATTTCCGATATTGATGAGATCCTGCCCGGACTGATGGAAAACAAAAACCGGATGTTTTACACCATGGGGATCCATAGCGATTTTGACCAGCGTCTGACCGGCTGGGTTAATCAGCTTAAGCAGAAAGTCCGTATGGGTGTTAATGCTCCGGGGGAATTTGTTGCGCTGGATCATGCTTTGCATGAAATGCGATTGTACAAATCGTCGACTGAAATTAAAATGATGAAGAAAGCGGCTGAAATATCCTGTGCAGCACACCGGCGCATGATGCAAGCCTGTCGTCCCGGTATGTATGAATATCAGCTGGAAGCCGAGTTTATCTATGAAACTCTGTCTCAGGGCTGTCGCTCCCAGGCCTATCCTGCCATTGTCGGCGGCGGCAAAAACGGCTGTATTTTACATTACACTGAAAACAGTGAGCCTTTAAACGACGGTGAACTGGTGCTGATTGATGCCGGTGGGGAATACCAAGGCTATGCTGCTGATATTACCCGTACCTTTCCGGTTAATGGCTGTTTCAGTGCCGAACAGAAAGCCCTGTATGAACTGGTTCTGGATGCTCAGGCTGCGGCCATTGAACAGGTATATCTCGGTAACCACTGGAATGCGCCTCATGAGGCAGCTGTAAAGGTGATTACCCGGGGGCTGGTTAAACTGGGACTGCTTAAAGGCCGGGTTGACAGGCTGATTAAAGACGAAACTTATAAACAGTTTTATATGCACCGTACCGGACACTGGCTGGGGCTGGATGTGCACGATGTGGGTGATTATAAAATTGATAATGAATGGCGTATGCTGGAAAATGGTATGGTACTGACCATAGAACCGGGCATTTATACCGGCAATAACCGGAAAATACCCAAAAAATGGCGTAATATCGGCATCCGTATCGAAGACGATGTGCGGGTAACCCGTAATGGTTATGAAGTCTTAACCGCTGCCGCCCCCAAAAGTGTGGCAGAAATAGAAGATATTATGGCCTGCTCAAAATCAGTACAGGCACGGGCAAAGGCTAAAGCAGCCGTAAAGAAAAAACAGGTGAAAAAGAAGGCAGCTTCAACAGGCAGAAAAAAGCGAGTAGAAAAAAATCGTAATTATTTAGCATAATATGGAAAATGACATAGAGTGACTGATTGCAGGACAAATCTTTAAGATAAGGCAAGCTAACAGCAAATGAGTAAACAGACAGCAGATTATTTTGATATTGTCATTGTCGGCGGTGGTATGGCCGGAGCGACTATGGCGCTGGCGCTGGCACCGCTGCAGCTGAATATTGCTATTATTGAAGTGCATCCTTATCAGGAGCAGCAGACCCAGCCCAGTTTTGATGACCGCTGCCTGGCTCTGTCCTGGAGTTCCAGGCAGATTTATGCCGCCATGGGTTTGTGGGATCAGCTGACACAAACTGATAGCGGTAAAGATAATGATAATTATGCAGCTATAAAACACATACATGTGTCTGACCGCGGCCATTTTGGTGCAGTTCGTCTAAGCCACCAGGAAGAAGGTGTGCCGGCGCTGGGCTATGTGGTTGAAAGCAGGGTGATTGGTGAAGTGTTGCTAGCTCAGCTAAAACAGCATAACAACATTCATATTTACAACCCTGCCCAGGTAGAGCAGGTAGATAATCAGAGCCGTACAGATAAAGTCAGTCTGACTATTAAAGTGGGTAAAAAAACGCAGCACTTGGACAGTGCCCTGCTTATTATTGCTGACGGGGTTAATTCCCGCACCCGTGAATCCCTGGGGATCCGGGTCAACCAGCGTTCCTATGCCCAGACGGCTATTATTGCCAATATAGAAACTGAGCTGCCGCATCAGAATGTAGCCTACGAGCGTTTTACCGACACCGGCCCTCTGGCGATGCTGCCTTTATCCAGAAAACGATGTTCTCTGGTCTGGACGGCAAAGGATCATCAGGTTAAGGATATTATGGCCTGGGATGACAGGCAGTTTGGAGAGGCTTTGCAGGATCGCTTTGGTTTTCGTCTGGGGGCAATTACCCGGGTGGGTAAACGCTCGGCCTATCCGCTGGTTTTAATGACCCTGGATAACCGAACCCTGCAAGGTCAGCCCCGTGTCGCCCTGATAGGCAATGCTGCCCATGGTATCCATCCGGTTGCTGGGCAGGGGTTTAATCTGGGCTTAAGAGACATTGCAGCTCTGGCAGAATTAATTGCAGCCGACATTCAGCAGCACAAAACACCTGATCCCGGAGACAGTCGGTTATTAAGCGATTACTGGCAATGGCGTCAGGCAGATATCCGCCAGGTCACCACGATAACCAATAGTCTGATTAAACTGTTTTCTAATAATTCCATGGTATTAACAGCACTTAGAGACAGCGGTTTATTATTAACGGATATTATTGCCCCTTTACGACATATGATAGCGGCAGAAGCAATGGGTAAGGGGATATTACAGGGGCAGCTGAGTAAAATGGCTGTGGGACAATCGTTGTATAAAATTTGTAACTTATATGGTTCGCCTCACGTATGTAAGTGATACCACGGTACTCATGGATGATAAAGTTGCAGTCTTATATCCGGCCTCTAAGTGGAGAATACAAATGCTCCGTGCCCTAATGGAAATACGCGTATTCAGAAACTAATCTATTCAGCGGTCTATTCAAATAAATGCCTTAGTTACAAACAGTTTATTCTGAATACAGGACTTACCTGCCATGCCATTACAGTGATTATCTCTTAGCAACCTGGGTAAAAAACCGTTAATGTTACAGATACTTCTAAAAGGAGTTTCAAGTGGCCCTCCTTTATGCTTAAAAATACTCAGTTCACTGAGTTAATAATGCTTTCCCCGTTGGCGGAACACTACCTGTAGCATAGGTCTTGTCAAGGAGGAGTCCTGAGCTTGCGAAGGAGGCTCCTTGACAAGATTGGAGCGGAAGGTATTCTGCCCGCGAAAGGGGAAAGCATTTGATATTTACTGATATCATACTTAGTCCACCCTGAATAAAATATATAGCATTGATTTATAAGGAAATATTGCTTGATTATGGGTGTTAAATTTGCAGGTTTTTGGTAAAATAAGCCTTATTACCTTGCAAATTTCCAGACCAG
>JANELJ010000321.1 GCA_024511395.1 Gammaproteobacteria bacterium
GGTTCAATAAAAGAACGGCGCATATACCAACTGTCCACCAATACAGTAACCGCTTTATCTTTTAGCGGTTCCAGCAATGCCCGGATAAGACTTCGGGCAATCACCAGTTTACCAATGTTACCGGCCTGTGGTGTTAAACGTAATAACAATGGCAGAGCCGTCCACTGTCTCATCAGTTTAAGATAAGACCACTGACCGGTTTCAAGCCATTTATAATAACCGGGCCATTGTCTGGCCATGTCCACTATCCAGATAGCACTGGTTACAAACCCTGATTGAGTTAATAAACTGCCCATTAGTAACTCAATAAAGGTTTTTGCGCTCCTAAGGGGTAGCGCTCGGGTTAAAAATGTTATGTAATAAAACAGTTCACCGGGGATATTGCTGTATCCTTTGGTGTGCATTGTGGCCTACAGAAGTTTGTTTTTTCTTACTGAAGGCAGCAATGCTGCCGAATTTTTGTCAACTGTTTTTTGCTTTTTTTTATATTTTTTTCCTGTTACGGACTATCGGTTAACTGAGGTAATCAATAAATTTTAAATGATTCTCCTTTTTGGGGGAGCTGAAACTCTAAACTTTAGTTATCTTTAAGTTAGTACAAAATATTTAAATATCTTGCTTGACTAAAGAAAAAGATATTTTAAACTCTTTTCTGAACGCTTCTGAACGCTTCTGAACGCTTCTGAACGCTTCTGAACGCTTCTGAACGCTCAACCCGCCAGCTTCTCCTGAGCCGCCGCCAGCGCCACTCCCGTATTCACCTTATCACCCAGCACCGCTTCCAGTGCCGCCAGGCACAGCATAATATTTTCAGCACGACTGCTATGGCCCATCAGGCCGATACGCCAGACTTTGCCGGCCAGGGCACCCAGACCGGCACCGATTTCCAGGTTAAATTCATTCAGTAAACGGCCGCGTACTTCGGCATCATCTACGCCTTCAGGGATAGTTACCGAGTTTAACTGGGGTAGGCGATAATCTTCTGCAACTACAAATTCAAGTCCCATAGCTTCCAGACCGGTACGCAGGGCCAGGTGGTTGTCCATATGACGTTTCCAGGCGTTTTCCAGACCTTCATCCTGCAGCATAACCAGTGCTTCGTGCAGGGAATACATGGCATTAACTGGAGCGGTATGGTGATAGGCACGTTTGGCGTTCTTGCCCCAGTAACCCATAACCAGGTTCAGATCAAGAAACCAGCTCTGTACCGGTGTTTTGCGGGCCTTAATGGCGGCAACGGCTTTTTTACTCATACTGACGGGTGAAATACCGGGGGTACAGGACAGGCACTTCTGGGTGCCGGAATAAATGGCATCAATTCCCCAGTCATCCACATGCAGTTCAGAACCGCCCAGGGAAGTCACTGCATCAACAATGGTCAGGCAGTCATATTTACGCGCCAGCTCACATAAGGCTTTGGCATCAGAAGAGGCGCCGGTAGATGTTTCTGCATGAACAAAGGTCAGTACCTTAGCGTCTGGATTGGCTTTAAGTGCATCTTCTACTTTATTGAGATCAACGGTTTTGCCCCATTCATCTTCCACCATAACAGCGGTAGCACCCAGACGCTCAACATTTTCTTTCATGCGGCCGCCAAATACACCGTTCTGACAGACAATGGCTTTGTCACCGGCTTCCAGCAAATTAACAAAGCAGGTTTCCATGCCGGCAGAACCGGGGGCTGAAACGGCAATGTTCAGTTCATTTTTTGTTTTAAAGGCATACTGCAGCATGCTTTTGACTTCTTCCATCATTTCCACAAATTTAGGATCCAGATGACCGATAGTGGGACGGGACAGAGCTTCCAGAATACGTGGATGAACATCAGACGGGCCTGGGCCCATTAAGGTACGAACAGGTGGTAAAAAGGATGTAATACTCATAAATAATTCTCAGGGGTAATAAATAATCAGGCCATTTTGCCATAAACCCAGTCTTTTAGTAAAGTATTTGCTTGCCGGGTTTTTTGACATATTCAGCGATAATAACCACAATAGTTAAAAAAACCAGAATATTGCCCTGCTTTGAACGACCATTTGCGCTGTTGCGGTTAATCCGATCCGGAGTCAGAAATGGATACTGTAAATCTTATTATTTTTGCCATTATAAGCCTGTTTGTACTCTTTCAGCTGTCTTTTTATTATAAAGCCTGGCGTTTAAAAGGCTCAAAGGTCGGTACAATTCTTAAGGAAGAGGGCATCAGCGGTAATTACGATGAACTGCTGCTGTTTTTTTACAGCGATGGTAATCCTCCCGAAAAATAATTCTTTTCATAAGTAGAATTTTCCATTAAATTATTAATGAGGAGAACCTACAATGAAGAAGTCCAGATTTACAGAATCCCAGAACATTGGCATTCTGAAAGAAGCTGAA
>JANELJ010000322.1 GCA_024511395.1 Gammaproteobacteria bacterium
CCTAAACGAGATAAGTCTACTGGACTTTATCAGTTCGGTGTAGAACCTAATATTGGAGTTACATCCTGATGGGTAATCTATTGAAACGAAATGATAAAATCCTTAAAGACATACCTATGATCTCTAGATAGTCTATGCTGTTTTGAATATTAGAAATCAGTAGTGTTTAATGGAGTGCCATTGTTTTGAAACAGCAAAATAAACTGACCATTACCATATCTTCCAGAGCGCTGTTTGATCTGGAAGAGGGGCATAAGGTTTTTACGGAGCAGGGTGTAAAAGCTTATTGCAAGTATCAGATTGAGCATGAAAATGATCTGCTTGAACCTGGGGTGGCTTTTTCTCTGGTAAAAAAACTACTGGCTTTAAATGGCAATACGCCAGATGAAGAAAAAGTAGAAGTGATTCTGCTTTCCAGGAACAGTGCCGATACCGGTCTGCGAATTTTTAATTCCATTGAGAAGCATAAATTGCCTATTTATCGGGCGGCATTTACCAGTGGTGAGTCCCTGTATCGTTATATTGAACCTTTTGGTGCCCATCTGTTTTTATCGGCAGACCCTTCCGATGTACGCGAAGCCCTGGAAATGGGGATAGCGGCTGCGGCTATTTTACCCTCTGCCAGTCGCAGTACTAAACAGGGACAGCTGCGTATTGCCTTTGACGGGGATTCGGTGATTTTTTCTGATGATGCAGAGCGTATTTATAAACAGAAAGGTCTGGCAGCCTTTGATGAGTTAGAACGGGCGGCGGCTAATGATCCTTTACCTGGTGGTCCCTTCAAGGAATTTTTACGTCTGCTGCACAAGTTGCAGACGGAATACCAAGGTGATGAATCTCCCATTCGTACCGCTTTAGTCACGGCTCGCGGTGCACCGGCTCATGAAAGGGTGATTCGAACCTTAAGAGCCTGGGATATTCGTATTGATGAAGCCATATTCCTGGGTGGTAAGCCCAAAGGTGAGTTTCTTAAAGCCTTTGGTGCTGATATTTTCTTTGATGATCAGACCGGTCATTGTGAATCTGCAGCAGAGCATGTTCCGGCAGCTCATGTTGTGCATGGTGTCTCTAATCAGTAAAAACACAAAACAAACATAAAACAATAGAGCTAAACCTTTTATGCAAAGTACTTTTCTTGCCTGGGTATTCCGTATGCCGCTCATACGGCGCTGGTCCTTAATGTTCTGTCATAAAGCGGAAAACATAGCGGAACATTCTCACCAGGTGGCCGTGGTTTCTCATTTATTAGCCATTATCTACAATAAGAAATTTGCTGAACTTGGACAGCCGATCAGCCCGGAAAAAGCCGTCACCATAGCACTATATCATGATCAAATTGAGATTTATACTGGGGATACAGTGACGCCCATTAAATATCACAATCCTGAATTAACAGCTGAATATAAAAAGTTGGAACAATCGGCAGAAAAACTGTGTCTGGAAACCCTTCCCGATGAATTTAAGGAAGACTTTGAAGATATTTTACTGTCTGCAGAAATTGATAAACAGTACGCCCGGATCATTAAATCGGCTGATGTGATCTGTGCCTATATTAAAACTCTGGATGAACTAAAACACCATAATTATGAGTTTGAGCATGTAAAGCTTAACCTGGAAGAAAGACTGGAACAGTTAAAAATATACCCGGAAGTGGCTTATTTTATGGATACCTTTCTGGATTCCTGTGTGGTTTCACTGGACAAACTGACGGCAGAGAAAATAAGACCTTAAAAAACTATGTTATTTCAACAGCTTATCATTATGGTTTTCTATATTAATATAGTGTAATATTGCCGGCCTGTTACTTGTATATTAATGTGTCAATGAGCTTCCGGGATTTTAATTGTTATGAAATACTTTTTTCGTTATTTTTTCAGAACCCTGCGTTTTATTCTGGAACCCTTTATTTTGCTGTGGGACGTACTTAGTACGCCCAAAGGTGTGCAGCGCAGTGAACAGGAACAGGCTGAAATGGATAAGCGCACGGCCAATCTGGCGCTTTACCAGTTTAATTCCTGCCCGTTCTGCATTAAGGTCAGGCGGCAGATTAAACGTCAGTCTCTGAATATTGAACTGCGTGATGCCCAGCATAATCCCCAGTATCGTGAAGAACTGTTACAGGGTGGGGGAGAGGTTAAAGTACCCTGTCTGAAAATTATCGATGAGCAGGGTAAGGTCACCTGGATGTATGAATCCAGTGATATTATTCAGTATCTGCAGGATAATTTTAGCTGATAAGTCTGTTCAGGCACGGCTAAGTTCATTAATTACATCCCTTAAAATATCTATTACTTTATCCATAACGGTTTTTGAAGTGTAGTAATGCGGTGAAAAACGAGGGTGTAAAAATAACTGTGTAAACGCTCATTG
>JANELJ010000323.1 GCA_024511395.1 Gammaproteobacteria bacterium
CCTAAACGAGATAAGTCTACTGGACTTTATCAGTTTGGTGTAGAACCTAATTATGGAGTTACATCCTGATGGGTAATCTATTGAAACGAAATGATAAAATCCTTAAAGACATACCTATGAAGGCTGAATAGATACAATAAAACACTGACAGTCAGATATTTAAAGCATATAATTTTGTAAATATTTTTAATAATTTAACGGTAACCACCATGAATGGCGATGATCTTTTAGCCCTGCAGGCAGAACTGGGCGGTGAACTGGGGTTTGATACCCTGGCAGTTCGGGCCGGCTATCAAAGAACCAATGAGGCAGAACATAATGAGGCGATCTTTCCCACCTCAAGTTATGTGTACCAGTCTGCGGCACAGGCAGCGGCGCGTTTCAGTGGGGATGATCCGGGTAATATTTATTCCCGTTTTACCAATCCCACCGTGCGTACTTTTGAAGAGCGGCTGGTGGCTCTGGAAGGAGCTGAGTCCTGTGTAGCAACGGCTTCCGGAATGGCAGCTATTATGAGTACTTGTCTGGGGCTGTTAAAAACCGGAGATCATGTTGTTTCATCCAGGGCTATTTTCGGCTCTACTGTGGTGCTGTTTAATAATTTTATGGCCCGTTTCGGTGTGGACACCACTTATGTGGATTTAACCAATCTGTCAGCTTGGGAAGCGGCCATACAGGACAATACCAGGATCCTGTTTCTGGAAACTCCGTCTAATCCGTTGGTGGAAATTGCCGATATTGCTCAACTGGCTGAACTGGCACATCAGTACGATTGTCTGCTGGTGGTGGATAACTGTCTATGTACCCCAGCCCTGCAAAAACCGTTGGCTTTAGGTGCTGATGTGGTGATTCATTCTGCTACCAAATACATTGATGGGCAGGGCAGAGGTATTGGCGGTGCTGTGCTGGGCTCCAAAACCCTGGTGGGTGAAGAGGTTTATAGTGTTCTAAGAACTACGGGCCCCACCATGAGTCCATTTAATGCCTGGATTTTCCTGAAAGGCCTGGAAACCCTGAGTCTTCGTATGCAGGCCCATTGCCGCAATGCCGGGGAGCTGGCTTTGTGGCTTAGTGAGCATCCGGCAGTAGCTAAAGTCCATTATCTGGGTCTAAAGGATCACCCCGGTCATGAACTGGCGGCTCGACAACAGTCTGATTTTGGTGGACTGCTGTCTTTTGAACTGCATAACAGCAGTCGTGAAGCCGCCTGGCAGGTAGTGGACAGTACCCGCTTATTATCCATCACTGCTAATCTTGGGGATGTTAAATCCACCATTACTCATCCAGCCACCACTACCCATGGACGGGTACCGGAAGAAGATCGTCTTAAAGCGGGGATCACCGACGGCCTGTTAAGAATTGCTGTGGGCCTGGAAACCCTTGATGATATAAAAAATGATCTGCAGCGGGGACTGGGTAAGCTTGTCTGAGGCTTTTGAGTATCAGCGTTATCAAACCCCTCAGGTCAGGGCGCTGCTGAGCCCGCCTCTGTCGGTAAAATCAACAGACTATCCTAACTGTGTGGAAGAGTCATGGTGTGAGCAGATGTATGCTCAGATAAAAATACCGCTGGAGCAACTGGATAAAGCACCACAGCCCTTAATAAACTGGCTGGAACAATACCGTTCCTAGCGTCTGGGTATTCGCTTTGAAGCCTACTGGGGCTTTATTCTGGAACTGCTGAAGCAAAACGGCCAGATACAGACTTGGAACTCCCATATTCAGGTTCATTCCGCTCAGAATAAGCTGGCCAATAAACAAACCCGCGGAGAGCTGGATTTTGTTTATCAGGATAAATCCGGTCAGCTTTATCATCTGGAACTGGCGGTTAAATTTTACCTGTTAAAACCGAATGAGTTTGGTTATGAACGGCTGATTGGCCCGAATGGCCAGGACTGGTATGAGCGTAAACTGATCCATCTGTTTCAGAAACAACTGCCTTTATCGGCAACTCCCGAAGCCAGACACCAGCTGGCTCAACTGGAAGCCTTTAAAAATATCCCTGCAGATGAAATTAATTGCCGTCAGCAGGGTCTGATTAAAGGTAACCGTCAAATAAAATCCACCTTCAAAAATTATCTCAAACCGGTCAGACTATGATCTTCAATTCACAATCCGGAGAGATAAATGACCCCAGCCAATTCAAAAGATGCTTCGATGAAGCTTCACATCGAGGCGAGCCAGGCCAGTAAATTAAGTCAGGCAACCTATTGTCAACGACATAATATCCCCACTCATATTTTTAGTTAACCTGAATTCTGGATAAGAACTAAAAAATATTGAACTAAATGCCTGTTTCTCGATCAGCTCATTTAATGACCAAATCAAATGAATTTGAACAAGGAACAGGCAAGTGACTACTAT
>JANELJ010000086.1 GCA_024511395.1 Gammaproteobacteria bacterium
ATTGTAGGTTCTCCTCATTAATAATTTAATGGAAAATTCTACTTATGAAAAGAATTATTTTTCGGGGGGATTACCGGCTGTTAAAACTAGTATATAGCTGTTTCTATAATTAGACATTCTGATATTCCACACTGTGTCCAATCCATCGGTTAATAATCGGGGTCACTGCTTCAGGATAGTCTCTAAGCAGATGCAGTGCAATATCATTAACCTTCGGTATTAAATGTTGATCCCTGATCACATCGGCAATTTTCATTTCCGCCAACCCGGTCTGACGGGTGCCCAGGATCTCTCCCGGCCCCCTGAGCTCCAGATCCTTACGTGCCACCTCAAAACCATCACTGGTTTCACGCAGGGTCATTAAACGCGCCTTGCCGTTTTTTGACAGAGGCTGTCCATACAATAGCACACAGGCACTGGCCTGACTGCCCCGCCCAACCCGACCTCGCAGCTGGTGCAGTTGTGACAGCCCCAGACGTTCTGCATTTTCAATAATCATTAAACTGGCATTGGGCACATCCACACCCACCTCAATAACGGTCGTAGCCACCAGCAGAGCCAGCTGACCTTCCTTAAACTCAGTTATTACTGCCTGCTTTTCAGCAGCTTTCATACGCCCATGCACCAGTCCAATGGCCAGGTCGGGTAACTGCTCTCGCAGCAGTTTATAACTCTGTTCCGCTGCCTGACACTGCAGAACCTCGGACTCTTCAATCAGGGTACACACCCAGTAGGCCTGCCGGCCATTTAAACAGGCATGATGTACCCTTGCAAGCACCTCATCCCGACGCTGCTGTCCGATAACCACAGTATCTACCGGCGTTCTTCCCGGCGGCAGCTCATCAATCACTGAACAGTCCAGATCCGCATAGGCGGTCATGGCTAGGGTTCGGGGAATTGGGGTGGCCGTCATAATAAGCTGATGCGGATAAATCGATTGCTGTATCTCTTTTTTTCCTTTGGCCAGAAGGGACAGTCTTTGATGCACACCAAAGCGATGCTGCTCATCAATAATTACCAGCCCCAGGTTATTAAAGTTCACCTCATCCTGAAACAGGGCATGAGTACCGATAACCATTTGTGCTGTACCATCATCAATGACTTCCAGAGCTTCCCTACGTTCTCTGGCAGTACTTTTACCGGATAAAAATGAAATATTAATATCCAGCTCTGTAAACCACTGCCTGAAATTATCATAGTGCTGCCCGGCCAGTAATTCTGTAGGTGCCATTAGGGCGACCTGACAACGATTTTCTATGGCAAACAGGGCTGATAAAGCTGCCACTACCGTTTTACCCGAACCCACATCCCCCTGAACCAAGCGCTGCATGGGATAAGGCTGGCACATATCTTCAGCAATATCCTGTATAACCCGCTGCTGTGCCTGAGTCAGTTTAAAGGGAAGCTGCTGTAAAAACTGTGCGCTAAGGCTGTTTTGAATAGATCCAGGGCTGTTTTGTCCGATTTGAGACAGCTTGTGGTTAAATAAATGGTCTGAATTTATTCTGAAGGCACTGGCTTTATGCTGAGTCTGTTGCTGGTAAATCTGTTTCATACTTAATTGATGAGCCAGCAGTTCTTCCAGTACCAGCCGCTGCCGCCAGGGATCATCACCTTCTGTTAATTCAAATACCGAGCATTCCGGCGGCGGTTCATGCAGATATAATAAACACTGAGACAATAACGGCAGAGCCAGTTCACGACGAATAGCTTCAGACAGAAAATCAGTAATAATTTCCCGCTGACTATTATTTTTCTGCTGCTGTTTCAGTTGTTGAATAACCTGGGCTATGGCATTACGCAAAACAGTCTGTGAAAGACCTTCAGTTGTGGGATAAACAGGTGTTAAGTGCTCCTGCATCTGAATTATCTGGTCTTCAGCAATTATCCGGTATTCTGGATGGGTCATTTCCAGCCCCTGGCGTCCCCGTTTAACTTCTCCGAAACAGCTCAGCCATTTACCTTCTTCCAAGGCCCTAGCCAGAGCCTGGGTTTGAGATTTATTAAAATGAAAAAAACGCAGAGTAAGCATAGCGCTGCCGTCCGAGATCTGGCAGGTCATTACCGGACGGCGGGCATAATGGGTTTTGCAGCTTAACAGTTCTCCACGCACTAGTGCAGAATCATCAATTCTAACGCCAGCAATGGGCTGAATTCGGGTTTTGTCAAGATAGCGCACGGGCAGGTGGAACAGGAGATCGTTGAGGGTAAACAGTTTACGCCGTGCAAAACGTTCCTGAAGTTTCTCCCCTATTCCTTTTAAGGCAATAACGGGTTGCTCAAGCCAGTGCTTATCATCCTCTGCAGGCATGGGCTTAATAGTTATTCGGATTACCCGGTGTAAAGGAGTGATAAATAATCAGCACGATATTCTCACCACTGTCGGTGGTTTTAATTTTTTTATACTGACCGTTCTGTTCAATAACATTACGGCAGGACATTCGGGTTTTATAACTGACACACATTTCACCCATATCATTGACGGCCCATTTAGAAGTAAACTTATGATTATTCTGTATCCCCCTGAGTGTACCATCGGGATCCACATATACGGTCATGGTGATTTTGCGTGAGGGAATTTCTGCAACATAGGTATTGCCGGAAAACAGTTTAAGCACCTCTTCTTTAGTCAGTGTATGAGCCGTTTTAGGACACTGACCTTTGCTCCATGAGATAACTTTAGCGTTAGCACAGGCATCGCAGCCGTTACTATAGGTTTTGGTTGAATGATCTTTATGCAGACCGCAGACAGGATCGTAATTCATGGTACATATCTGGGGACGGGGGTCTTTACATTGTACTGATTCATCCTGTTCTGCTACCTTAGTTTGTGCGGTTGAACAGGCTGCTATAAGCAATAAGGCGAGGAACAGGGAAAAACGGATTAGCCATTGATAGTGCATTCATGTATTCCTTCTTTTATTTAGTGTCCATATATTCCCTCTCTCTCCGGGAGAAGGAACAAGGTAAAGTCAGAGCCTAAACTTCAATAATATTATTCTCTTTCAGTTCCTGCTCTTTTTTCTGCTGCTCATGCTCTTCTTTGAGCTGTTGATAATTATCCACCGCTTTCTTTTCAGACTCAATATATAGCTCACGCATTTTAGTCAGAGCATCTTTTAATGCTTCAGCCTGATCTTCATACTCATCCAGCTCATTGGTCAGAATAAATTTATCAATTTTCTGGATAATAAACTGGTACGTGTACTCATCTTTAATAAATTCAGAAAACTGATTAAGAGTTTCTTTAGCGCGGGGGTTTTCAAAGGCCATAATCGTGACTTCCACCATAGCGCCCAGCAACTGCTGTTCAATGGTCGTATCTTCCTGTACTGGTGCTGCCGGCATTGGCTCCTGAGCATAAACATTAAGCGCAGCCGTTAAAAATAAAACAAGAACCAAATCCCGAAGAACTATTGTAAATTTCATTATTATATCCGCCTTAAACTGATTATACGCGCATTAAGGTCACCACCATTTCCAGCATGCGTAAATTACGTATTACATCCGCCAGATGGGTACGATTACGCACAGCAATAACAAAGTCCAGAGAATAGAGCTGGTCTTCCCGATCCACTGTATCCACATGCTCAATATTCGCTTCACTGTCGGCAATGGCCGAGGCAATGGTGGCCAGTACACCTTTACGATGCTCCACCACCACTCTTAAAGCGACACTGAACTCGGTACTGATGTCATCACTCCATTCCACATCAATCCACTTCTGTACCTGCTTGCGGGTATCACGGGCATTTTTGCAAGATTTTTTATGGATCACAATACCACGACCCGAGCTGATATAGCCCACAATCTTGTCACCGGGGATAGGGTGACAGCAGCGGCCGTAATGCACCACCATACCTTCAGTACCGC
Source organism: Gammaproteobacteria bacterium (assembly GCA_024511395.1). Taxonomy (GTDB): domain Bacteria; phylum Pseudomonadota; class Gammaproteobacteria; order GRL18; family GRL18; genus JANELJ01. The sequence continues at coordinate 3,874 of JANELJ010000086.1, forward strand.
GAATATCCAGCGCTAGGCCTTTTTCCTTCTGCGCTTTATCCAGTTCATCGGCCTGCTCCGGCAGCAGATGTCTGATCACCAGCTGTGGTATGCGGTTGCCCATTCCTATCTGCTCCAGCAGCTCATTAAAAGATTTCAGCTCATATTCTTCCAGCACCCGCTGAATACGGGACTGGGATAAATCCTCTACCGACATATTGATATTAGACAGACACTTATTGAGCAGGCGAGTTCCCAGAGCAATGGCCTCATCCTGCTGCAGGTTTTTCAGCATATTGCGAATATTACTGCGGGCCTTGGCGGTAAACACAAAGTTCAGCCAAGACGGATTGGGCATGGCTCCGGGTGCCGTAATAATTTCAATAGTCTGACCATTTTTAAGCTGGGTGCTTAAAGGCATGTGCTGCTGGTTGATTTTGGCAGCCACACAGGAATTGCCCACATCGGTATGTACCGCATAGGCAAAATCCACTGCCGTGGCTCCGCGGGGCAGTTCCATAATCTCGCCCTTGGGGGTAAAGACATACACCTCATCAGGAAACAGATCCACCTTAACGCTTTCGAGAAACTCAATGGAATCACCGGCATTCTGCTGTAAATCCAGCAGGCTTTTAAGCCATTCACGGGCACGGCTCTGGGCAATGGCCCCACCATTGCCCTCACCTTCCTTGTAACTCCAGTGTGCAGCAATACCGTTTTCAGCCACCCAGTGCATATCCTCGGTACGCAGCTGTACTTCAATGGGTACACCAAAGGGACTGAATAGGATGGTATGCAGGGACTGGTAGCCATTGACTTTGGGTATGGCGATATAATCTTTAAACTTGCCGGGAATAGGCTTGTAAAGTGCATGAACAGCGCCTAAAGCCCGGTAACAGCCATCTACACTGTCGACAATAACACGAAAGGCATAGACGTCATACACTTCTGAAAAAGGCAGGTTCTTGGTCTGCATTTTGCGGTAAATACTGTACAGGTGCTTTTCCCGACCCAGCACCCTGCAGTAAATATTCTCATGTTCCAGACGGGCTTCAATGGCGTCCTGAATTTTCTGTACGATTTCTTTTCGATTCCCCCGGGCCTTATGGATACATTCTTTAATAACACGGTAGCGCATAGGATTGTAGGCTTTAAAGCCCAGATCCTCCAGCTCATGGCGCATGGCATTCATGCCCAGCCGATTAGCAATGGGTGCATAGACTTCCAGGGTTTCTGCGGCAATACGCCGGGCTTTTTCCGAGCGCATAATACCCAGGGTACGCATATTATGCAGGCGATCAGCCAGTTTTATCAGGATTACCCGGATATCCTTGACCATGGCCAGGATCATTTTACGAAAACTTTCGGCCTTCGCTTCCTGTTTATTATCAAACTTGATGTGATCCAGCTTGGTAACACCATCAACAATTTCAGCAACTTCTTCACCAAATTTCTGGGCTATCTGTTCTTTATGGGTGGGGGTATCTTCAATGACGTCGTGCAGAATAGCAGCGATAAGGGTTTTTTCATCCATGCGCATTTCGGCAAGGATTTTAGCCACCGCAATGGGGTGGTAGATATAGGGCTCTCCAGTCATCCGGGTCTGCCCTTCATGAGCCTCAGCTCCAAACAGATAGGCGTGGTAAACTTTGCTGACCTTATCTTCTTCCAGATAAGTATTCAGCATAGCGCACAAATCACTAATTAGAAACAACTGAAAGCCCCTGTTCTTTTCGTTTACTACTGTCCTGTTAAAGATAGTCTATTGTATTGGTCATTAACCGGACAGTGTACTTTGAGCAGAAACCGTTTATTGCTCGTCGGTCATTTCTTTACTGGCTTCTTCTTCTGAGGTCATGGAGTTGCCCATATGCACAGCAGCAGAAACCTCTTCCAGAATTTCAGGACCAATTTTGCACTCGGCAATTTCTCTTAATGCAATGACGGTAGGCTTATCATTTTCTTCTTCTACCAGCGGCTCCTGGCCATTGGCTATCTGGCGTGCACGCTTGGCAGCAACCATAACCAGTTCAAAACGGTTTTCCACATTATCAAGACAATCTTCAACTGTCACTCGTGCCATGGATTTAATCCCTCAGGGTTGTAAATATGTTATTTAAATTAATATAGTATAAAACAGGAAATAGGTTATTCTAACAGAGACCTATTCTTACTTCAATTTAACAGCGATTCTATCAATGCCTGATGCCTGTGGCACTGCTGGGTCTGACGTAATCTGAATGCATGGATCAGCACCTTCAGCTCACCCAGTGCATGAGCAAACTGATCATTAATGATCAAATATTCAAACTCTTTATAATGAGACACCTGTTCTGTCGCTTCATTCATTCTGCGTTCAATAATTTCTTCACTGTCCTGACCACGGCCCTGTAAGCGAGTCCTCAGTTCTTCCCTAGAAGGCGGCAGGATAAACACTGTGGTACAGTCAGTAAACTGTTTACGTACCTGTTGAGCGCCCTGCCAGTCAATTTCCAGGATTATATCGATACCTTCCTGGAGTTTATCTTTGATATGCTCTTTTGATGTACCATAAAAATTACCAAAAACTTTTGCATGTTCCAGAAACTGATCTTCTGAAACCATTTTTTTAAAGGTATCCTGATCCACAAAGTGATAATCTATCCCTTCCCGCTCGCCGGGACGTTTTGCCCGCGTAGTATGAGAAACCGACACTTCAATAAAGTCCATTTCTTCCAGCAGCGCCTTTACCAGCGAGGTTTTACCTGCACCAGAAGGCGCACTGATAATATAAAGCATCCCGCAGTCGGGTTCCGGTTGATGGTTGATCATATTTTTTGCTCTTTATATATTGTTTTAATACCCGGTATCATAGCGCATATTTCATCTGATAAAAAACTCCTCATCGCCCGTTATCTGTCACAACTCAGGGCGGAACATACTTTTAATAATTCTCATTTAGACGCAAATACCGTATCCATTCACTGTACTCCTTGCTGAAGACGCCTTTCTCTTATAATAAAGAGCGCTTCCCTGGAGGCTTTTCGACAGCTTCCCTGCTGCCGAAACTCATCAAGAAGCACAGTGAATGGATACTCAGAAGCAAACATGTAATACTTTATTCTTATTGAGAATATTTTAACCAAAGTAAGATCCAGTCCTGTGTCACAATTATAGAAATAACAGAGGTGTTTTTTTGCAAAAACCACAATCTGCAAAGCGCATTGGAGAGCTCAGCTTATTGGCATTTACCTTTTTTGAAGGCTGGTTTCCAGTTCTGACCCTGCTTATTCTGCAGTATCTAAGCCCCATTTACACCTACCTGCTGACCGTCTGTTTCGCCAGCCTGACTTTTTTAACGGTTCTGATAATGCAGGGAAAACTGGTTCAGCTGATTCAGTTTTCGGCTTACCGGCCCATGCTACTCAGCGCCTCGCTAATGAGCCTGGCGTTTATTTTTATTTATGTGGGACTAACTTGGACCTCTGCCGGAAATATGTCAATTTTAATATTTCTGCAGTTTTTTTTCTCATTTGTATATTTTAATGTTATCGGCAGGGAACCTTTTTCCAGGCAGCATTTACTGGGCGCATTTCTAATGGCTTTTGGCGCCCTTATTATTCTGTTTCCTGAAAACTGGACAGTTAATAAGGGGGATTTATTTATTGTGATGGCTTCAGCCATTGCTCCCATCGCCAATTATTACCAGAAACAGGCACGCCAGCAGGTCAGTTCCAGCACTGTGCTGACCTTTCGTAGTTTTTTTGCCATACCGGTGCTGTATATTCTGGCTATTATTATGGAAGCCGAACCGCAATGGCAGACCATTGAACAGATATGGATTTATATTGTCATTTGCGGAGTCTTACTAATGGGGCTGTCTAAAATTTTATGGCTGGAGGGCATTCACCGCATATCCATTACCAAAGCCAGCGCCATGATGGCTCTAATTCCGGTCTTTACCCTATTTTTTTCCTGGATGCTATTTAATACCCTGCCGGATACCCGGCAGTTAATGGCTATTGTACCGGTTATTTACGGAGGATATCTATTGACACGTTCTGTATAAATAACTTGAAAAACATCTCAAACAGAGATAGTATTTGGCCATGCATATTATTACACGCAAACGTTTACTGGAGTTTGCAGCAAAGCATTCTAACGCCGCCATCGCATTGGATGCATGGTACCGGATAGTTAAGCATACGGAAATCAAAAGTTTTTCGGAAATGAGAAAGATTTTCCCCAGTGTTGATAAAGTAAGAAATTTAACGGTATTTA
>JANELJ010000324.1 GCA_024511395.1 Gammaproteobacteria bacterium
ACCTCAAAGGTGCAGTCGGTGATGCCATTAATGTGGTTATGGTAGCCGCTGGTCATAACTTAAGAAAGCTCCTCAATAAGCTCCGGCTTTTGTGGCTCAAAATTATTTCCGGTTTGATGGGGTCTTTTATCAAACCGGGGCAATCAGCTGCTTTAAACCTGGCTTGATGTCAGGCTTAAAACGGTATTATTCAGGTTGAACTACTGAATTATTTTGTTTACCTCGGAGTAACAGGGGCCGGGTGTCCCTTGATGAAGTTTCGACAGCAGGGAGGCTGTCGAAAAGCCTCCATGGATGGATTCACGGCGGCTTCAGCGAGGGATACCCGGTTCCTGTTACGGACTATCGGTTAACTGAGGTAATCAATAAATTTTAAATGATTCTCCTTTTTGGGGGATCTGAAACTCTAAACTTTAGTATTTTAATTAAACCTAAATAAATCATTCTCACTACGTTTCAACTGATTTATTCAGCTTAAAAGGGTAAGCTGCCCTGGAAAGTTATTAACCACCTTAAAGGACAAGTAATGTCACAACTGACCGAATCTCCTGCCTGGCAGGCTCTGGAAAAACACACTCCACAATTAAAAAAATTACATATGCGTGATTTATTTGCCACCAATGCCGAGCGCTTTGAAGATTTCAGTCTGCAGGCCGGACCGATATTTCTGGACTATTCAAAAAATCTGATGACGGAAGAAACTATGGCTCTGTTGTTTGCTCTGGCTCGCCAGGAAAGGGTGGAGGAGCATCGTGAGGCCATGTTTACCGGAGAGCCGGTAAATTTTACCGAGCATCGTTCAGTATTGCATACCGCCTTGCGTGATCTGTCCGATGAACCAGTATTGAGCAGCCATAAAAATGTTAAACCGGATATTAAAGCGGTTCTGGCTAAAATGAAAGCTTTTGTGGATAAAGTGCGTCACGGTCAATGGCTTGGTTATAGCGGTAAGCCTATTACTGATGTGGTAAATATTGGTATCGGGGGATCTGATCTGGGGCCGAAAATGGTGGTCAATGCTTTAAAACCCTTTGCCAGCCGTAAAATAAAGCTGCATTTTGTTTCTAATCTGGACGGTAGTCAGATGGCAGAAACTCTGAAAGAGTTAAGTCCTGAATCCACTCTGTTTATTATATCTTCTAAAAGTTTTACCACACCAGAAACCATGTTTAATGCCGTTACGGCTAGAGGCTGGTTTGTATCCAGGGTAAAGAACAGGGAATTTATAAAAAAACATTTTGTCGCCGTATCTACTAATCTGGAAGCGGTTGAACGTTTTGGAATTGATCCACACAATATTTTTGAATTCTGGGAATGGGTCGGTGGGCGTTATTCGCTCTGGTCAGCCATTGGTCTGTCTATCTGTATTGCAGTGGGAATGAGGCATTTCAGAGAGCTGCTGGAAGGCGGTCATAAAATGGATGTACACTTTAGAACGGCGCCTCTGGAAGAAAATATGCCGGTTATTATGGGGCTGATGGGTATTCTGCATAATAACTTTCTGGGTGTTTATCCCCAGGCTTTTCTGGCTTATGACCACTATCTCAATCTGTTTCCTGATTATCTTCAACAGCTGGATATGGAAAGTAACGGCAAGCATATTAATCGTGACGGTGAAAGTGTGGATTACAACACCGGACCCATTGTCTGGGGCGATCAGGGTATTAACGGCCAGCACGCCTTTTACCAGCTGCTGCATCAGGGTACCCAGCCCATTCCCTGTGATTTTATTATTGCCCTGGATTCGTATAATCCGGCCTGCGGCCATCATCCGGTACTGATGTCCAATTTTTTTGCCCAGACCAGAGCTTTAATGATGGGTAAAACGGAAGCAGAAGTGCGTATGGAAATGGAACAGGAAGGCTTACCTGAGGAAGAAATTAAGGCTCTGTTGCCTCATCGGGTATTTGAAGGCAACCGCTCTACTAATTCTATTATGTTCAAGGAGCTCAATCCTTTTACCCTGGGTGCCTTAATTGCATTATATGAACATAAGGTCTTTGTGCAGGGTGTAATCTGGCGTATTAACTCCTTTGACCAGTGGGGCGTGCAGTTAGGCAAGCAGCTGGCCAAAGAGATTCAGTATGACCTGCTGGATGAACAGCCTGTCGCCAAGTACGATTCATCAACCAATGGTCTGGTTAATTATTATAAACGCTATAGAAATATTGAAGGAAACAAGCTATTGAGCTGTAATAATGACTGGGGAGTACTGCAGGAAATTATGGAAAAGGAATTTAAATAACCTGAGATCTGGATAAGAACCCAGTCATTTACCTAAATACAGAGAGTTTTCATATCACTCTCATCTATTCTGATTGTCGGCTTGTCTTTTTTATGACAATAGGCAATCAGAGA
>JANELJ010000325.1 GCA_024511395.1 Gammaproteobacteria bacterium
AAATTATATTGATTTGCTTTCTCTAAATCAAGGGCTAATCTAAATAACTGTTCCGAAATGGTGTCCATATAAATGGAACTTAAGCTTTGTTTATTGATCAAAGAAATTAACCAAAACAACCTGATCAAACAAAGCTTAAGTATGAATAATATTATAACGGAACTGAGCCGTCCTGTACGCCGACGGTTAAAAAAAGTCGTACAATTTAATAAAGATGGTAACTACAGAAGGTGGGCTAAAGCAATTTTACTCCTGAATGAGGGTTACAGCAGAAAACAGGTTTCCCAATTGCTGAGTGCCAGCCGGACAAGTATCAGAAAATGGATACAACGTTTTGAACAATTTGGCGAATCAGCCCTGGTTCCTGAAAGCCGGGGCAGAACACCCTATAGTATCAATGAAGTGATTTGTACCCGCTTACTGGAACTGGTTCAGAAGCAACCAAAAGAATTTGGATGGTTTAAGTCAAGATGGACTTCGGAATTATTAACCCGGCAGGTCAATGAGGAATTTCAGACCTGTATTCATTCATCTACTGTCCGGAGGTTATTACCTAAACTGGGTATAAAATGGAAACGAGCCAGCCCGACATTGTGCATACAGGATAAGGAAAAAGCTCGTAAAATGAAAAAGATAGAGCAAGCCTTAAGATCAGCCAATGCCGAGCACCCAGTATTTTATGTGGATGAAGCTGATGTTGATTTAAATCCACGTATCGGCAGTTGCTGGTCTGTAAAAGGACAGCAAACCAGAATACCGACCCCGGGTAAAAACCAGAAGAACTATCTGGCTGGTGCCCTAAATGCTAAAACAGGTCAGGTTGTCTGGGTAGAATGGGAAAGTAAAAATTCATTCCTGTTTTTACGTCTGATGGCAGAATTAAGAAAAAGATACAGGCAGGCTAAAACCATCCGATTGATAGCGGATAATTATGTTATACACAAAAGTCAGATAACGAAAACATTTCTGTCCCATAACAAAAAATTTGAGCTGATATTTCAGCCAGTCTATCACCCCTGGGTGAACAGAATAGAGTTATTATGGAAACAGTTACATGATACCGTAACCAGAAATCATCGACATTCAACAATGAAAAGTCTGATGGAAGATGTTAGAAAATTTATGAATAATGTGTCCCCGTTTCCTGGTTCTGAAATTCAACAGAAAAGGTTATAGGGTGGACACCTTTTAGGATCAGCTATTTAGGTTATCTGAATGGTAATAAATACTGAACAGGCTATCAAACAATCGAAGGAAGAACGTAACCAGGCATTTTTAAACTGGATAAAGCTCTGTAATGCGTTTAATAAAAAGGATTTTCTGCCCTTTTTTATTGAAAATACATTGCTGGGCTATGTTCATAAAGACAATAAAAACCTGTTTAAATCCTTTAAACACTTAATGGTGTTTACGGATTTTAATGGCCAGGAAGGGCTGACTTTTCATCCGGATATTAATTCTTTTGAATTGCGCACCAGAGCCGCTAATGAAATTGCTCAAAGCTGGTTAAAATCCGGTGTTATCACATCCTGGGTAGGAGAGCAGTATGACGTCAATACTGGTTTCAACCATCCGTCTTTTTTTACCATTGAGCGGGCTGCCTCATCTATTCTAGGTATAAAAAAATACGGTATTCACCTTAATGCCTGGGTGGAAAAGCAGGGCGAAATGTATTTATGGGTAGCCCGACGCTCCAGAAACAAACCGACGTTTCCGGGTAAGCTGGATCATCTCGTCGCTGGAGGTTATGGCACGGGTTATACCATTGAACAGACCATGATTAAGGAATGCGGCGAGGAAGCCGGGGTGCCTGAAACTATTGCTAAAACTGCAGTTCCGGTTTCCATGGTGACCTACAATATGGATGCCGGGCAGAAGTTACAGCAGGACAATCTGTTTATTTATGATTTAAAGCTTGATGCCTCTTTTGTACCGGAAAATACTGATGGGGAAGCTGAAGAGTTTTACCTCTGGCCGGTAGATAAGGTACTTAATATTGTCTCCACAACGGATGAATATAAAACCAACTGTAACCTGGTGATTATTGACTTTGCTATTCGCCATGGTTTCCTGAAACCAGATGAACCTCTTTATACTGATCTCTGTGCGGGTCTGCAGCAGAGGATTTAAATACCGTATCTGTAAACATTTTTTCTTAATTTATGCCTTATAATTTCGGAAGAATAGTCAATAAACTTGATAAGTCCCGCTTCTTTTCTATTATTAAACTAATACTTAACTAACCTGAATTCTGGATAAGAACTAAAAAATATTGAACTAAATGCCTGTTTCTCGATCAGATCATTTAATGACCAAATCAAATGAATTTGAACAAGGAACAGGCAAGTGACTACTA
>JANELJ010000008.1 GCA_024511395.1 Gammaproteobacteria bacterium
TTCATCTATAGTAGTCACTTGCCTGTTCCTTGTTCAAATTCATTTGATTTGGTCATTAAATGATCTGATCGAGAAACAGGCATTTAGTTCAATATTTTTTAGTTCTTATCCAGAATTCAGCTTAATTATTATGGTAACTATAATAGCCAATTTCTTTTTCTAAACAATCTGGGAGATCCTGAAATCCATCAGGTTGAACCCCGATGAGTAAGTCAGACATTACATTCACCCTTACTTGAAAAACAGTCAATTAGCCCCATTTAACTCACAAACTTAATAAAAATCAGGATACAAAATATGAGCGAATTTCCCTTTGTGGTTGATATTCAGGATACCGAGCATTTTAAACAGCAGGTTATGGAAGCATCAAAGCACCAGCCGGTGCTGGTGGACTTCTGGGCAGACTGGTGCCAGCCCTGTCAAACTCTGATCCCTCTGCTGGTCAAACTGGCAGAAGAATATAAAGGCGCTTTTATTCTGGCCAAGGTCAATGCCGATGAGCAGCAGGAACTGGTTGCTGCGGCCGGAGTCAGAAGCCTGCCGACCGTGAAGTTATTCAAAGACGGTCAGATTGTGGACGAATTTATGGGTGCCAAATCAGAAAATGAAGTTCGCCAGTTTCTGGATGCTCATATTGAAAACGAGTCCCAGAATGCTCTGGCTGATGCCCTGCAGTTATCTGAAGCAGGTCAATATGAGCAGGCACTGGAAGCTCTGAAACAATTAAACCAAGAAGATCCAGCCAATACCGATATTCACCTGGCAATCGCCTGCGTGTATCTGCAATCCGGTGATCTGGATAATTGTGAAGCCGTACTTAAAGCTCTGCCGGCCAATATTCAGGTCAGTGAAGAGGCTAAAAAACTCTCTGATGAACTGGAATTTGCCCGGGCAACAAAAGATGCCCCGGACGTCAGAGAAATTGTTGTCCAACTGGAACAAGATCCGGACAACCATGAATTGCGAGTACAACTGGCTAACCAGTACACTGTTTCCCGTCAATATGAACAGGCTCTGGAAGAGTTGATGTATATTTTAAGAAAGGATATTAATTTTCAGGAAGGCAAAGCTAAGGAAGCCATGTTGAAAATTTTTGAAATACTGGGGAATCAGGATCCGGTGACACGTAAATACCGAAGCAAGCTGGCTACACTATTGTATTAATTATCCCTCTCCCTAGCCCTCTCCCAATGGGAGAGGGCATACTAAAGAGAAAGCTACTTAGCAGATTTAATGGCATTGGCCAGACGTTTGGCGGGAATATAACCCGGCAGGCTGGTGCCGTCTTCAAGGAACATAGCCGGTGTACCCTGTACCCCTAGAGCCTGTCCTAACTGATATTGATCAGCCACTGGATTGTCACAGGTTTTATTGGGCAACGGCTTACCTTCTTTAGCATCAGTCATAGCCTGGGCCGGATTATCCGCACACCAGACATTCACAGCCTTCTGATAGGAACGACTGCCTAAACCAGCACGAGGATAGGCCATATAACGAATGGTGATACCTTCATTATTATAGTCTTTCATTTCTCTGTGCAACTTGACACAATAAGGGCAGTCAATATCGCTAAAAACCGTCACTTTGGCAATTTCATTTTTTGCCTGATAGATGATCATTTTGCTTTCATCCATTGAGTTTAATAATTTACCGCGTGCAGCACCACGTTTCTGTTCCGTCAGATTCACCCGGTTTTTAACATCAATAATGTCACCACGAAGCATTATGGATGCGTCTTTATTAAAATAAAAAATAGTGGAGCCGTAACTGACTTCATAAATGCCCGGCAGAGGTGTTGACTCAATACTGGTAGGTTTGGTACCCGGCATCAGATTATCCAGAGCGGCTGTTAACTCCTGAGACACAGCGCTCTTTGCCGCATCCTGTGCCAGAATATTAGCACTGAAGACAGCCAGTCCAATAATGGTCGTTAGCCCCAGGGTTATTTTCTTGATATTTTTTTTAATTGATGTCATTTAATGGGTTTCCATTCTTTGTCTGTAAAAAATTTGTCTGTGTTTGTCTATACAGTCTGAGTATCAAAATCAGTCTCTGAAATTGGTGAATTGTAAAGCAACCGGCAAGTCCTGCTGTTTCAGCATACTCATAACCGCCTGCAGATCATCGCGTTTTTTGCCTGTTACCCGCACCTGTTCACCCTGAACAGCAGCCTGAACTTTCAGTTTAGTATCTTTAATCAGTTTAACAATCTTGCGGGCACTATCCTTATCGATACCCTGGCGTAACAGCATTTTCTGCTCCATCAGTTTGCCATTGGGTTTTATGTCCCCTTCTTCCAGGCTTTTAATATCCACTTTACGGCGTACCAGCTCTTTATGAAAGATATCCAGAACCTGCTGTACCTGGAATTCGCTTTCACTATAAAGTGTGACTTCTTCCTTTGACTGCTTAACCCCGGTCTGAGTTCCCTTTAAATCGTATCTTTGTGTAATGGCCCGATTAGCATTATTGACTGCATTACTCAGTTCATGCATATCCAGTTCTGAAACGATATCAAATGAAGGCATAGCTTTTATCCTGTGTAACAAACTGCCGTTCATTTTAGTGGGGTAATTTTAATTGTCAATGCAGCAATTCTTACTAACCTCTTGGATGATGCTGGGCATGCAGTTCTTTAAGGCGTTCTTTGGCAATATGGGTATATATCTGGGTCGTAGATAAATCACTATGCCCCAGCAGCATCTGCACCACGCGCAGATCGGCACCATGATTAAGCAAATGGGTAGCAAAGGCATGACGTAAGACATGAGGAGACAGGCTCTCCCGAATACCGGCGGTTTTAGCATGGCGTTTTATAATGACCCAGAACATTTGCCGGGTCATTGCTGAGCCTCGTCGTGTTACAAACAGGCTGTTTGACACATGCTGACCTAAAATATCTCCACGGGCATTTTTAACATAATTGCAGATCCATAAAGCAGCTTCTTCCCCCATAGGAACTATCCGCTCCTTATCACCCTTACCTATCACCCTGAGTACACCCTGAGCCAGACTGATGTCGGTAATTCCCAAGTTAACCAGTTCAGATACCCGCAGGCCAGTGGCATATAATAATTCCAGCATGGCCCTGTCCCTTAACCCCAGCTGATCATTTAAATCAGGGGCTTCCAGCAGGGCTTCAACCTCTCTTTCAGACATGGTTTTAGGCAGGAGTACACCCAGTTTTGGGGATTCCAGAAGAGCTGACGGATCTTCCGTCAGTCGGTTTTCACGGACCTGATACTGATAAAAACGCCGTAATGTGGATAACATTCTGGCTGTGGAGCGGGCCTTTATACCCTGGGTAATACGATGAGCCAGGTAAGACTGCAGGTGTATTTTATTAAGACTGAGCAGGTCGCCGCCATGACCGCTGGCAGCCCATTTTGCCAGTCCCTTCAGATCGGCCTGATAGGCACTTAAGGTGTGTTTACTTAATCCATGCTCCATCCACAGGGCATCCATAAACTGCTCAATTAACTGCTCATCGGCAGCCAGCTGGGCTTTATTCAATGGGGTTTTGCTCATATGCCAGCAACCACTGTTTAATCTGCATAAATTTAATTTCTCCCTTTTGCTGCTGCAGTGTATCACCGGCATAACCCCCAATACCAGAAGCGGATACTACCCGATGACAGGGAATAACCAGAGGAAAGGGATTATTTCGACAGGCATTACCCACGGCCCTGGCACTGCTGCCCAGTTCGGCGGCCAGAGCACCATAGGTTTTCACTTCTCCGGAGGGGATCTGCATCAGTGCCTGCCAGACCTTTTGCTGAAAAGCCGTTGCGCCATTCATCTGACAGGATAAAGAAAAATTAAAACCGGGCTGTTGGAAATAGTGATTAAGCTGTTGTTCTATCACCTGAGCAAACGGTAAGGGATCAATCGTTTGCTGAAAATCTGTCGTGTACTGTATGTGATGTATTGTCTTATCCGTATAAGTAATATCCAGAAATAAGTTGTTAAACGGAAGAGCAAAAAAAAGGAACCGCTGTCTGAACAGGGGTCCCTTTTTTTCTAAAGTATTCATTTAAGAACTCGCCGGGTAAACTTAACTCAGCTTTTCTTTAATACGTGCTGCCTTACCGCGCAGTTCGCGCAGATGATACAGCTTGGAACGACGCACATCACCGCGACGCTTGACATTAATGCTGTCAATCATTGGACTGTGAGTCTGAAAAACCCGCTCAACACCTTCACCATAAGAAATCTTACGGACAGTGAAAGCCGAGTTTAAACCACGGTTACGTACACCGATAACCACGCCTTCAAAAGCCTGGATACGCTCACGGTCACCTTCTTTTACTTTTACGTTTACAACCACTGTGTCACCAGGGCCAAACTTGGGTACTTCACGTCCCATTTGTTCTGCGTTTATAGCATCAATTATCTTACTCATTGGTTTGCTCCGATTTCCTTAGGCCCTGAAACCCAGGGATTGTTAATAAAAATATCTAAAGTATTAGTTAAAGTATTAATTTTGTTCCTTAATAAACTCATCCAGCAAACGCTGCTCCAGTTCATTAAGTTCCCGATTGGCTAATAAATCAGAACGTCTTTGCCAAGTGCGTCCCAGAGATTGTTTAAGACGCCACTGTTCAATTTTTTTATGGTCACCGCTGAGTAACACCGGCGGCACTCTATCACCCTCAAAATCTTCCGGGCGAGTATAATGCGGATGATCCAGCAGACCCGCATAAAATGAGTCATTACTGACAGATTCATTATGCCCCAGTGCACCGGGTAATAACCGAATCAGACTATCAATCAGTACCATGGCTGGCATTTCACCACCGCTGAGTACATAATCGCCAATGGAACACTCATAATCCACATAATGTTCAATCAGACGTTCGTCCACCCCTTCGTATCGACCGGCCAGTAATATCAGCTGCTCGTTATTACTGAGTGCCTTAACAATATTCTGTGTTAAAGGCTGTCCCTGAGGAGACAGATAAACAACCTTCGGCTGTTTATAATTGCTGTTTGCTTTTACAGAAAGAATCGCCTCTTTAAGCGGCTCAACTTTCATTAACATGCCCGGGCCACCGCCATAAGGCCGGTCATCCACGGTTTTGTGTCTGTCTGTAGTAAAATCTCTGGGATTGGTCAGCCCCAGTTCAATTAAACCATTGCGTATTGCTCTGCCGGTAATACCCTGTTTGATGGCTTCAAACATCTCCGGGAACAGAGTAATCACATCAATTCTTTTTATTTGCGCTTCAGTATTGCGCATCACTTATGTGTCCGGCTGTATCCGTTAATCGGAATTCCAGTCAACAGGCCAGTCTACGGTAATCGTGCCGGCATCCAGATCCACCTGCTCGATAAAGTGGTCCAGTACAAAAGGAATTAAAATTTCTTCACTGCTTTTCTGGCTTGCGCTATTAGTCTTAATAACTAATACATCATTAGCCGCAGTTTCCATTAAACGGGTGACCTGTCCCAGTTCAATATCTTCCAGATTTTTTACGGTCATGCCTATTAAGTCAGACCAGTAATATTCATCTTTACCTGCCGGTTTAAAGTCAGAACGGTAAACCGCCAGTTCAGCGCCTATCAGGCTGGCTGCAATTTCCCGGTTATCATAACCGGTAAAGTGGGCAATAACCCCTTTGCCATGTGCCTTGCCGCTGTCCAGTTTAATATCCTGCCACCCTTCCCGTTTATTGCGTCGAATTTTTAACGCCGGGTAGTGAATGATATTTTCCCTGGGTTCGGTAAAGGGAAAGAGCTTTAACCATCCCTTAACACCGTAGTAGCCGGTAATTTTTGCCAGAATATGAAGTTGTTCCGCTTTTTCAGACATAAACTGCTATCCTGTCGGACTTCCGGCAAAAACTGAAAACAGGCTTTAGCTTGCTTTCCTGAACTCTTTGAGCAGAGATGAAACACGCTCAGAAGTCTGTGCGCCTTGGCCAATCCAGTGATCGACACGGTTAGTTTTAACTTCCAAACGGACTTCGTTGCCACGAGCCATTGGGTTGAAATAGCCTACTTTTTCGATAAAACGACCATCACGAGCTGAACGGCTGTCCGTTACAACGATCTGGTAAAATGGGCTTTTCTTGGCACCGCCACGAGCGAGACGTATAGTAACCATTTAAATATATTCCTCAAAATTCAATAACTTACAGAAAATTCTGTGTCTGTGCAGACAAACCTGGAACTTGCATTTTAAGCACCAAGGTAATTAATGAAAGTGGTATGAAAACCAGCTTCTGCCTGTACGTACTTAAAGCCTGCTCAGAAAAGACGGGCATTTTACTCTAAAAAGCCGTGTAGATAAAGTGTTTTAGGGATTTATTTTGCTTTATTTTCAACGGCTGTCAAAGCCTTCTAGAACGGCATTTTTCCCATGCCGCCACCGCCCATTCCCGGGGGCATTCTGCCCTTCAGGCTGCGCATCATATTCTTCATGCCGCCTTTGGAAAATTTCTTCATCATTTTCTGCATCTGTTTAAACTGTTTCAGCAGACGATTCAGATCCTGGATCTGGGTACCGGAGCCGGTAGCAATACGTTTTTTACGGGAGCCTTTTATCAGTTCAGGGCGTTGCCGTTCCGCCGGTGTCATAGAATTAATCATGGCCTCAATTTTAACCAGCTCTTTATCATTGACCTGGTTTTTTACCTGTGCAGGCACATCACTGACACCGGGCAGCTTATCCATTAAACCTGCCATACCACCCATTTTTTTCATTTGCAGGATCTGATCCCGAAAATCATCCAGATCAAAGTTTTTGCCTTTTTTAATCTTTTTCGCCAGGCGGGCCGCTTTTTTATGGTCAACTTTCTGCTGGGCTTCTTCTACCAGAGAGAGAATATCTCCCATACCCAGGATACGGGAAGCCAAACGGTCAGGGTGGAAAGCTTCCAGAGCATCCACTTTTTCACCTACACCCATAAACTTAATGGGTTTACCGGTGATCTGACGAATAGACAGTGCGGCACCACCACGGGCATCACCATCGGTCTTGGTCAGAATGACACCGGTCAGTTCAAGTGCTTCGTTAAAGGCTTTGGCCGTATTGGCCGCATCCTGACCGGTCATACTATCTACTACAAACAGGGTTTCTACCGGGTTAATGACCTGATGCAGGCATTTGATCTCGCCCATCATCTCATCATCAATATGCAGACGACCGGCGGTATCGACTATGACCACATCAATATGATGCTTACGGGCATAATCAATGGCATTACGGCCAATGTCCACCGGATCCTGAGTAGTATCACTGGGGAAAAACTCGACATCCACTTCTTTAGCCAGAGTAGCCAGCTGCTCAATCGCCGCAGGACGATAGATGTCAGCACTGGTCACCAGCACGGATTTTTTATCCTGTTTTAATAACCGTGACAGCTTGGCTACACTGGTGGTTTTACCGGAACCCTGCAGACCTGCCATTAAGATAACCGCCGGCGGCTGAACATTCAGATTCATGGCGTCATTGGTCTCCCCCATCATGGTGACCAACTCATCATTGACAATCTTGATAAAGGCTTGGCCGGGGGTAATGCTTTCTATTACTTCCTTGCCAATTGCACGAGCTTTAACATGTTCAATAAACTCCTTGACCACCGGCAGGGCAACATCTGCCTCCAGCAGGGCCATGCGTACTTCGCGCAGAGTATCTTTAATATTATCTTCTGATAAGCGTCCCTGACCGCGCAGGTTTTTGACCGTTTTGGCCAGGCGTTCCGTTAATCCGTCGAACATAGTGACTGGTTTACCTTAATTTATAAATATGGATTTAGATTTTAGTTTTGTAATCAGGGTGATCCTAAAAATAAGCTATAATAACATGTTGCCATAAGAGTTAAAGCATCCTATGATATAGTTTTTTCCAATTAATACAAACTGCTTGGGATTTATGTTTATATCAGGTTTATTTACCGGTTTTCTTTATCTGGCATCAGGTGCCTGGTTAGGTTTTAACCTTTTAAATGCCAATATTGTTCAGGACAAGCCCAATAAAAACATTATTATTATTGGCTTTATCGCTCTGCTTCTGCATGCGATTATTCTGTTTTCCAGTACCATTACCTCCAGTGGTTTAAACCCATCGTTTGTGAACAGCTTTTCCCTGGTTTCCTGGCTGGTGGTTCTGCTGTATCTGACCGCTGAATTTCGCAAACCGGTGGAAACACTGGGTACTCTGATTTTTCCTATTGCAGCTATTGCTGTTTTTTTACAATTATTCTGGCCGCACGAATCCACAGTTTCCAGATTGAGCTTTGAACTGCAGGTTCATATTCTGCTGTCTTTACTGGCTTATGGTCTGCTGGCTATTGCTGCCGGACAGTCTATTTTACTGCTGATCCAGACTCATTATTTAAAAAACAGACATCCCAGTGGATTTGTTCGTTCTCTGCCCCCTCTGCAAAGTATGGAAACCCTGCTGTTTCAAATTATCAAGGTCGGCTTTATATTATTATCTTTTGCTCTGCTCAGCGGCTTTATTTTTCTGGATGATATTTTTGCTCAGCACCTGGTACATAAGACCGTATTATCTATCATTGCCTGGCTGTTATTTGCCATTTTACTCTGGGGACGCGGTCATTTCGGCTGGCGGGGTAAAAAAGCCATTCATTTTACTCTGGGCGGATTTGCCTTTCTGATGCTTGCCTATTTCGGCAGTAAAATGGTGCTTGAAATCATTCTGCACAAAATCTGATCCCTGGTCTGATACTTACTTTCTACAGGCGGCCTGAACCTTGAATGACATCCCGATTGGAATTCTTTTTACTATCCTTGGTGTACTGATTGTTTTATCCGGTTTTTTCTCCGGCTCTGAAACCGCACTGGTCAGTCTTAACCGTTATCGTCTCAAGCATCTGGTGCAATCCGGTCATCGCGGAGCCCAGATTGCCAGTGAACTGCTGGAACGTCCGGACAGACTGTTTGGACTGATCCTTATTTTTAATAATTTTGTGAATATTCTGGCCTCTGCCATTGCCACTGTTATCGGCATGCAGTTGTTCGGTGAAGCAGGCATTGCCATTGCCACCGGTATTCTGACCTTTGTTATCCTGGTTTTTTCTGAAGTCAGTCCCAAAACCTATGCCGCACAGAACCCGGAACGTTTTGGTTTCCCCGCCACCTATGTTCTTAAGACCTTAATGTGGCTGTTTTATCCCCTAGTATTAGGTATTAATACCATAACCAATGGTCTGCTGTCTTTATTAGGTATCCATAAACCGGGCAATAATGATTCCCTAAGTCCAGAAGAATTACGCACTATTGTGAATGAAACCGGCTCCATGATCCCGGTTAAACACCAGAAAATGCTGCTTAATATTCTGGATCTGGAAGCGGTACGGGTAGAAGATATTATGGTCAGCCGGAATGATATTGTCGGCATTGATATGGAAGATGAATGGGAAGTCATACTCAATGACCTGACCAATAGTCTGCATACCCGACTGCCGGTTTTTGAAGGTGATATTAACCATACCTTTGGTTTTTTACACCTACGCAAGGTACTGTCCGTTATTTCCAGCCCTGATGCCGGAAAAGAGGCCTTAAGAAAAGTCATTGCCCCCTGTTATTTTATTCCCGAGGCCACGCCTCTGAACAAGCAACTGCTTAATTTTCAGCATAATAAACGCCGCACGGCTCTGGTGGTTGACGAGTATGGTGATATTCAGGGACTGGTGACACTGGAAGATATTCTGGAAGAAATTGTGGGAGAATTTACCACTGATCCTTCTGATACCCTGATGAAAGAACTTCATCCACAGGAGGATGGTACCGTCCTGGTGGACGGCAGTGCTAATATTCGGGAGCTTAACCGTATTATGCACTGGTTTTTACCGACAAGAGGGGCTAAAACCATTAACGGCCTGATCCTAGAATACCTGGAATCCATTCCTGAACCCGGTACCAGTGTACTCATCGATGACTACCCCATTGAAATTCTTCAAATCAACGACAATACGGTTAAAACTGTTAAAATATCTCCACGCCTGCATCAACAGACAACATACAGCAAGACTCAAACAGAGAGCCAAACATAAACTTTGTGAACCAGAGCATGGAAAATCCTCTTATTTAAACCTAAAAAAATCAGTTGAATTGTAGCGAGAATGATCAGAGTGCTGAAGTGTACTGGTCAAGTCCAACCTGATCCTGTGTCATTTACGACATGGCTATTAACGCTTCGGAAAGATTTTTAACGGCAATGACTTCCATGCCTTCCAGCTTTGATTTAGGACGGTTTGAAAACGGCACAATAGCCTTTTTAAAACCATGTTTGGCGGCTTCATAGAGGCGTTCCTGACCACTGGGTACCGGGCGGATTTCACCGGAAAGGCCTACTTCACCAAAGACCACCAGCTCCGGCGATAAAATCCGGTTTCTGAAACTGGACACAATCGCCAGCAGCAGGGCCAGATCTGCAGAGGTTTCATTAACCTTAACACCGCCGACCACATTGGCAAACACATCCTGATCACCAACTTGCAGACCACCATGACGATGCAGCACAGCCAGTAGCATAGCCAGACGGTTCTGATCCAGCCCCACCGCCACACGCCGGGGATGACTTAATTGCGAATCATCCACCAGCGCCTGGATTTCAACCAGCAGAGGACGGGTGCCTTCCCATATCACCATAACCACACTGCCGGCACTGACTTCTTCACTGCGGGAAAGAAAAATAGCTGAAGGGTTTTTTACTTCCAGCAACCCCTTATCCGTCATGGCAAACACCCCCAGCTCATTAACCGCACCAAAGCGGTTTTTCTGCACACGCAGAGTTCTGAAACGGCTGTCATTATTGCCCTCAAGCATAATAGAACAGTCAATCATATGTTCCAGCACCTTGGGGCCGGCCAAGTTTCCATCCTTGGTAACATGGCCAATTAGAAAAACGGCGATATTATTCTGCTTGGCAAAGCGGGTCAGGTAAGCGGCACTTTCACGCACCTGAGAGACACCGCCCGGTGCCGACTGGATATCTTCCACATGCACGACCTGAATGGAATCCACCACCAAGATCCTGGGCTTAAGCTTGCGTGCCGTTTCACAAATGGCTTCAACACTGGTTTCTGATAACAGCTGGAGATTTTTATCCGGCAGACCCAGGCGTTTGGCCCGCATAGCCACCTGCTGTAATGATTCTTCACCGGTAACATACAGTGCCGGCATACGTTCTGCCAGTTCACATAATATCTGTAATAACAGGGTACTTTTTCCGGCACCGGGATGACCACCAATCAGAACTGCAGAACCCGCTACAATACCGCCGCCCAGAACCCTGTCCAGCTCCTGTGAACCGGTATGGATGCGGGGCAGTTTTTCCAAGTTGATCTGATCCAGTGTCTGTACTTCAGACAGGTGGCCACTATAACCTTCATGACGGGGGAGTTTATTATGTCTGGATGCTGCCTGTGCAATGGTTTCGGTCAGACAATTCCAGTTACCGCATTCACTGCACTGTCCCTGCCATTTGCTATGCTCTGCACCGCACTCGCTGCAGACATACACTGATTTTATTTTTGCCACTAAGTATTTTCCATAACAGGTTGTAGGTTTTAAGGTGAAGTTTATCAGTTTTTGAGCTTGGGGATTACCCTTATCTATATAAGAATATTAACAAATGGTGTTTTAATTATATTCAATCTGTATTATTATAGATGTTAACAATACATAACCAGGTTTTAAAACCTGGTCATTATAAAAAATAACTCATATTATGGTATCCAAAGGAGAGTATTATGGAACTTTTTTCAGATCAGTGGATGAAAAAATTCATGGATGAATGGAATAATGAAAATAACCTGTCAGGAGCTCTGGAAAAAATAGGTTTCAGTTCTACTATCGCCTATGGCTTTGATGGTGATGAGCAGCCTCGTGGAGTCATTAATGTTGAAAACGGCATGGCCGTATCTGCCGGAAGTTATAACGGTGAACAGGCCAACTGGGATTTACGCGCCAGAGAAACGGCCTGGAAAGAATGGATGCAGAAAGAAATGAGTATGATGGGACTGGGTGCTGCCTATACTACTCGCAAATTAAAATTTGCCGTTGGCGATTACAAAGCCATGATAAAAGATCCGCGTATGGCCGGTCCTTTTATCAAGAGTTTTACAGTTATGGGATGGGTGCAATAGCACTTGCTCGGCAGGAGGTTATCCCCCTTTCCTTCTGCTTTCCCTTTTTTATTTTTCCAGTATTGCTGATGCCCTGTTTACAAACTCAATCAGAGTTTTACCAATATCGGTATTGTCCATAATGCCGGAGAAAGCTTCACTGCCGGTTCCTGTTGCAAAAACAGGCACCATGGTTGCGGTATGATGGCGGGTGGTAAATGCAGAATCCGTTACTTTTTGCTCTTTTATTGAGCCATTATGAATTGCATAGCCACCTGTTTCATGATCAGCCGTGACCAGAATTAAGGTATCCGGATGGGTTTTGCTGAATTCCAATGCTACGGCAATGGCCTTATCAAAATCAACTAATTCAGACAGCATATAAGCTTGGTCATTCTGATGTCCTCCCCAGTCAATTTGTGAACCTTCAACCATTAATACAAATCCCTGCGGATTTCCGGACAGGATCTGCAAAGCCTTTCGGGTCATATCGGCTAAGGAAGGCTGACGATTCTGACTGACTTTAGGCAGATGTTTTCGGGTAAACAGTCCGACCAGATGCTTAACCTCGCCAATATTATTAAACTGCTGTAAATTAAACACCACTGTTGTTTTTTGACCTGATTTTTTTTGACCAGGCCCTTTTTGATTAAGCTCTTGTTTATTAAAGAACGAAAGCAGATCCAGCTCATCATAACGATAGCTGTTCGGATTACTATGCAGTAAAAAATAACCCAGACCGCCGCCCAGAATCACATCGATATCCCCTTCTGCTATCTGTCGTGCAATGGTCAGCTGATTTGTCCGGCTGTCGGTATGCGCCACAAATACCGCCGGTGTCGCATGAGTCACTGAACAGGTTACCACCAGTCCCGTGGACATGTTTTTTTCTTTGACGTATTCAAACAGGGTTTTTAAGCGGTCTGCCGTCAAGACTTAGGGCAATCACCCCATTATCGGTTTTATAACCGGTGGACAGGGCCGTACCGGCAGCCGCTGAATTGGTCACCAGTTCGTTATTTGAATAAGTGGTCTGCATACCTGTAAGCGGCAGTTGATCAAGGTTCAGATGACCATTGATTATGCGGGCCGCACTGATCTGAGACAGCCCCATACCATCACCAATAAAAAAGATAATATTTCGGGGCACCTCGGCATTGGCTGACAGCAATACCGGGAAAGTACTTAATAACAGGCAAACAATTAAGCGGATAACCGGCCAGTGAATGTTCATTTAGTTATCCAGACTTTTGGTAACAATTTCATAAACATCAGGTGACAGTTTTTCTCCGGCTGCTCTTTGCAGTTCAGCCTGCATCAGCTTCTGACGCTGATCATCATAGCGTTTCCAGCGGCTGAATATTTTAACCAGCCGGGCTGCTATCTGCGGATTAAATTTATCCAGTGCCAAAATTTGATCCATAACAAAGCGGTAACCGGAACCGTCCTTATTATGGAAAGCTTTTAAATTAGCACCGGCAAAAGTACCAATCAATGCCCTGACTTTATTGGGATTTTTAAATTCAAAACAGCGATGCGACATCAGCTGTTTAACACTGTCAAGCACATTATCATGCTTTGCCGATGCCTGCACAATAAACCATTTATCCATAACCAGGGAGTCATCAGCCCAGCTATTTTCAAAGCTGTCCAGAGCCTGTTGTGTATAATCAGATTCAATATGCGCCAGTTGTGACAGTGCTGCCATGGTATCGGTCATATTATCCGCATCAGTAAAATGCTGATAGCCCAGTCTAGCAGCCTGTTCATCCCCTCTGGCCATCTGATAGGCCAAGGCTAAGTTTCTCAGGCTGTGCTTGCCTGCTGCATCTGCATTAAACTGATAAGCGGTATGAGTAGCAAGCGACTGATAATACTGTTTAAAATCAGCGTCCAGTTCCGCTGCTATTATCAGCCTCAGTTGTTTGCGGGTATCAAAAACCGCATCCACATCAGCCACTTCCAGTTGTTCCAGAAGATAAGATTCTGCCGGCAGAAGCAGGACCTGCGCCTTAAGTGCATTATCCAGTTTCTGGTCGGTTAATACCTGTTTGCAGCCGTGTAAAAACTGCTCCAGCATCTCTTTATCAAAAGCATTATTAAGTGTTTCTGTTCCCGCCGATTGTTTAACAGCGTCCAGGATTAACTGACTGGCAAGCTGCTGACCGGCTTCCCAGCGGTTAAAGGGATCAGTATCATAAGCCATTAAAAAGGCTCGATTACTACTTAACTGTGCCGCTGGCAAATCATCCGGATATTCCAGAATAACCGGTGCCGAAAAATCCCTTAATATGGATAATACCGGTTCTTCTTCAATCTCATTAAACTCAAAGCATTGTTCATAATCCGTTAAAGCCAGAGTCTGCTCAGCTATCTTCTGTCCCTTATTATTAAGCAGACCGGTTTTTAAAGGAATATAAAACAGTGCCTTAACTTTTAAATCCGGGCTATTTAACTCTTCATAATGAGTCATATCACAATGTTGCTTAAGAGTCAGAACAAATTTTTTCTGCTCCGGAAGATACTTGGACTTAACCTGAACTCTGGGTGTCCCCGCCTGGTTATACCAAGCATCAAACTGGCTGAGATCAATACCGCTGGCATCAGCCATGGCTGCCATAAAATCTTCTGTGGTTACAGCCTGACCGTCATGCCGTTCAAAATACAGGTCCATGCCCTTTCTGAAGTTTTCCCGTCCTAATACAGTGTGGATCATACGGATAACTTCTGCACCTTTGTTATAGACAGTAACCGTATAGAAATTATTTATTTCCATATACTGAGCCGGGCGAATAGGATGGGCCATGGGACTGGCATCTTCAGCAAACTGATGTGCCCGAAGAATACGCACATCATCAATACGCTTTACCGGCCGGGACTGCATATCCGAGGTAAATTCCTGATCCCGAAATACCGTTAAGCCTTCTTTAAGACTTAGCTGAAACCAGTCCCGACAGGTGACACGGTTACCGGTCCAGTTATGAAAGTACTCATGACCGATGACCCCTTCTATACCTTCATAATCTGCATCAGTAGCACTTTGCGGATCTGCAAGAACGTACTTGGCATTAAAAACGTTCAGTCCCTTGTTTTCCATTGCACCCATATTAAAATCTTCAACCGCTACAATCATATACACATCCAGATCGTATTCCAAGCCAAAGGTCTGCTCATCCCAGCGCATGGCTTTTTTCAGGGATTCCAGGGCATGAGCACATTTGTGTTTATTCTGTTTTTCTACAAATAACTGCAGTTTCACCTTACGACCGGACATGGTGGTAAACTGGTCTTCAACTTTGAGCAGATCACCGGCTACCAAGGCGAATAAATAGCTGGGCTTTCGAAACGGATCATGCCATCTGGCAAAATGCCGCTGTTCATCTACTTTACCCTTCTCAATTAAATTACCATTAGAGAGTAAATACGGATATTTCTTTTTATCGGCAATAATGGTGGTATAAAAAACCGACATAATATCCGGCTGATCCAGATAATAGGTAATACGTCTGAAACCTTCAGCTTCACACTGAGTACAGAAATTGCCGCTGGACTGATACAGACCTTCCAGAGCCTTATTCTGCTCTGGTTTGATCCAGACTTCGGTTTCCAGAACAAAAGACCAGGGTACTTCATGCAGGGTAAGCCCCTCATCATCCAGCGTATAATCGCTGTCAGTCAGCGACTGTCCATTAATCTGCACCGACTGTAAATCCAGGTTCTGACCATGCAGTCTTAATGAGTAATTACCGGCTTTAGCATTATCAGTTCGTAAAATCTCCAGACGGCTTTTAACAATAGTAACAATATCGGTTACCGATCCCTGATCAGATTCTTTCTGTACTTCAGCTTCCAGTTCAAAATTCAGATCAGTACGGTTAATAACATAAGCCGGCGGCTGATAGTCTTTCAAGTAGATGGTTTTATTACTCATATTCAATCGTTACTCTCTGGGTTATCTGACATAATAATTCGTAGGCAATGGTGTCTGAACATTGTGCAACCTGTTCAACGAGCAGTCCCTCACCCCATAAAATAACCCTGTCTCCTAAAGCAGGGGTAATACCATGCTGGTACAGGGCCTGTAAATTAATAGTGATCATATCCATGGATACCCGGCCAACTAAAGGCAGTCGATGTTTATGCATTAAAACCGGCGTACCTGGACGGGCATGACGAGGATAGCCGTCACCATAGCCAATACCCACTACACCGATAGTCATATCCTGCGGGCAACACCAGCTGGAACCATAACCGATACAGTCCCCTTTTTTCAGGTGTTTAACAGCAATGAGTTCTGACTCCAGAGTCATAACGTGTTTTAGCTCCAGTTCAGAATTTCCGGCAGCCTCCTTAAACACCCTGTCCTCAAAAGGAGAAACCCCATAGAGCATAATGCCCGGTCTGACCCAGTCATAATGACTTTCCGGCATGGCAATAATAGCTGCTGAATTGGCCATGCTGCGCTGTATTTTAAAAGGTAAGACTGTTAATTGTTCAAACAATTCCAGCTGCTGCTGATTAAAGGGGTTGTTTATTTCATCCGCACAGGCAAAGTGGGACATAATCCCTGCAGGCTTTCTATTATCCGGCAGTGTCTGCAGAATATCGCTCAGATGATTTAATTCTGTTTTCTGCAAACCCAGCCGATGCATTCCGGTATCCAGTTTCAGCCAGTAAGTGAGTGAGCTGTTATTATTTTCAGCAAAATAATTCTGCAGCCACTGAAACTGCTCCATGCAGTAAACGACCGGGATTAAATGATACTGTTCACAGAGTTTATAACAGTCCTGTTCATAAACCCCTTCAAGCAGGAAAATAATTTTATTAATACCCTGTTGACGTAAAAACAGGGCTTCATCCATTCGTGCCACGGCAAAAGCATCACTGTCCTGCAATGCCCTAGCTACCTCTGTAATACCATGACCGTAAGCATTGGCTTTTATAACCGAGACAATACGGCTTTCAGGGGACATTTTTTTTACCTCATCCAGATTATGCTTAAGTGCGGCTAAATGGATTCTGGCTCGAACCTGGTGCATATTAAGCTTCAGCCTCTAAATAGTTCAACCTGAATAATACCGTTTTAAGCCTGACATCAAGCCAGGTTTAAAGCGGCTGATTGTTCTGGTTTGATAAAATATCCCATCAAACCGGAAATAATTTTGAGCCACAAAAG
>JANELJ010000326.1 GCA_024511395.1 Gammaproteobacteria bacterium
GATTCACCAAATTGTTCAAAGCGTTGTACCCATTTTCTTATGCTTGTTCGGCTGGCATTCAGTAATTGGGAAACCTGTTTCCTACTGTAGCACTGATGCAGGAGTAAAATAGCTTCAGCCCACCTTCTGTAGTTACCATCTTTATTAAATTGTACGACTTTTTTTAACCGTCGGCGTACAGGACGGCTCAGTTCCGTTATAATATTATTCATACTTAAGCTTTGTTTGATCAGGTTGTTTTGGTTAATTTCTTTGATCGATAAACAAAGCTTAAGTTCCATTTATATGGACACCATTTCGGAACAGTTATTTAGCTGTGGATCAGCTATCCAGACCTCATTATTTTATATTCTATTAATGCCACGAACTGCTCAACAGAACACATCACGCAGCAACCATTCTCTGAAATCAGACCACATGCTATTAGTCGGATCTTTTGGAATACCAAGGCCCTGATCAATCACCGCCCACTTCATTGACTCCAATTTACTGAATAATGGACATTCAACAAATTGATACTCAGACATCCTTATCTCCACATAACACTGCCTCAAGTTTGGCAATCTCCTCAGTTCGTTTCTTCTTATTCATTCTTTCGAGATTAAGTAGCTTCCAATACCTCAAGCTCAACTTCGTCAAAAGCCATACCAAGGAATTCAGCCTCATACACTTCAGCTAATGGCTTTGCTCTGGGGGCAAGTAATTCTGCCATGGGGCGGTTATGCCCAATCAGGTAAACAATAAAGGCACATATCAGATCACGACTAATACCTTCGTTATCCAGTAACAACAAAGTATCATATAAATCTCGCGGATTCTGTCGATCCAAGGTAGCGCAGAGTTTACCTGCGTACAGATCGTTAAAGCTCAATAGTGATACTTCAGCAAAACCAAACTGGCTTTCAACAGAAGTATGAACAGTACGTAGTTCTGCTTCATAAACCGCACCTCGTAGTACCGGCGTTACTTCTATCTTGACTCTGGCATCAAGGCATTCGATATTCAGTTTAAGCAACGTCCCCGTGCCACGATTAGGTTGTGCTGTCACTGTACAGTCAGGCAAACGTTGCCCAATTTCAGCAGCAATAGCTTTAAGGGCAGCATCAATCTCGGTTAGTGCCTGGTCTCTATCGGTCATCGGCAGATAGGCCAGGTCGATATCGACAGATAAACGCGGCAAATCCCTTACAAACAGATTGATGGCCGTTCCACCTTTCAACGCAAAACAGCGCTACTGCCCAACAATAGGCAGTAACTGAACCAGTAGACCAACCTGCTTATAAAAAGGATTCGTTGAATCCATCTATATCCCCACTTATCATTTTTCTCGGTACCGTTATCTGGTACTTTTTATCCAGGGCTCCACCTTTTACGATGACCCGTTTGCCACTACCCAGATTAACCATTTTTACGTCCAGATGCTTAAACCAGGCAAAATCGTGGCGATTAGCAAACCAGAGAAACAGGCGCCTGGCCTTAATCTGGTGATAGGCGTTGAGTAAAGACATTATCAACTTAGGGCGCAAAGAGCTGGCCGATTCAAACAGCTTATCCAGCACCTCAAAATCTGAAGCCTGTTTAACTTCTGACGCCATTTCCAGCAAAGCCAGCTCAGGTGTCGCATATCGCAATGGCCAGTCCCAATGCCCAAAGGGTTTGGCTATAACGGCATCAGGCACAGACTCAGCCACAGCTTTTTCAAATAGCTGGGTCTTATGCAAACTGAGGTGGTACGCTGCCTCCAGTTTACTTATCCAGTCCGGTAATTTGTCTACACCATAGAGATGTATCTGCTTTACTCCCTGCATTGAGAGATAATGGGCAAAGCCCTGAAATTCCAGCGCAGAGCGCCCACCCACATGAACCGCATAGCCCAGTTCCTGTAGTGAATAGACAACGTGCTCCCACTTCAGTGAAGGACCTGGCCGACGATAGGCTCCACGGGCAACAGGCATCAGTACACCAGAACGCAGATAATAGTCCACCAAAGGCCGTTTAAACCCACGTTCTGCAAGCCATGCACGGTCAACCACCAGGCCATCTGGCAGCTGTTTTTCCAAGGGTTCTCTTGGTGATTGTGATTTCACTGGTTTCCAAACCCATATAATTACATAGAAATACTATGCATTATTTAACATATACAAACCAAAAACAAGTTTATTCTTTGACTTTATTGCATAGTTTAACTATGCATATTTAGTAAAGATGTAAACCTTTTTATTAAGAAACCTGAATTCTGGATAAGAACTAAAAAATATTGAACTAAATGCCTGTTTCTCGATCAGATCATTTAATGACCAAATCAAATGAATTTGAACAAGGAACAGGCAAGTGACTACTATAGAT
>JANELJ010000087.1:0-2726 GCA_024511395.1 Gammaproteobacteria bacterium
AACGCCGCCATCGCATTGGATGCATGGTACCGGATAGTTAAGCATACGGAAATCAAAAGTTTTTCGGAAATGAGAAAGATTTTCCCCAGTGTTGATAAAGTAAGAAATTTAACGGTATTTAACATTGGTGGCAATAAAATAAGGTTAATTGCTGCTGTTCATTATAATACCCAGTGCCTGTATATCCGCCATGTACTCACTCAATAAAGAATACGATAAAGAAAAGTGGAAAACCTGAATCATGAATACTCAATTAGAAAATCTTTCAAAAGCATGGCCCGGTATAAAATCCATTTTTTCTGTGCCGCACTCAGAGCAGGAATATAACAAACTGGTAAACATTCTGGATCAACTTATTGATGAAATTGGAGATGATGAAACACATCAGCTTGCTCCAGTTATGGAAACCATCGGCAAGCTTATTGAAAACTATGAAGATCAACATTTTGCTTTAAATAAAACGTCTGCTATAGATACTTTAAAGTACCTGATGCAGGAACATAATCTAAAGCAGTCTGATTTAAAAGAAATCGGCAGTCAGGGAGTGGTTTCAGAAGTACTTTCAGGTAAAAGACAGCTGAATATTGAGCAAATAAAACGGCTCAGCAAGAGGTTTCATATTTCACCTTCCGTTTTAATTTAGCTGTGCTTATTCAATATTCTGAATCTGCTCGCGCATCTGTTCCGTCAGCACTTTCATATCAACTGATGCCTGGGTGGTGATATTGGAGATGGACTTGGAGCCTAGGGTGTTGTCTTCGCGGTTGAGTTCCTGCATCAGAAAATCCAGTCGTCGGCCCATTAGTTCATCACTTTCCAGAACACGTTCTATTTCCGTTAAATGGGTTTCCAGGCGGTCATTGTCCAGGGATTCTGTTAACTCTTCCAGACGTTCTTTCAGACGGTTACGCTATGCCTGTAATATTTCCGGCAAATGCTCACGAACCGTGCTGACCACCTCACGCATTTGAGAGCAGCGCTGCAGGATCATTGTCTTTAAGGCTTCGCCTTCACGCTCCTTGCCCTCCAGTAAATCCGTCAGCACACTATCCAGCAACGGAAACAGAGCCTGCTCCACGCCCTGACTTTCCTATACCCCAAGCCAGTTAAGAATATCAATGGCATTTGTTGGTGCCGCATTATAAATAAGTTTGTCGATTTCATGCAGGGTTTTGGCTATCCGGGATGCCAGTTCCTAGTTAAACTGAATTTTACCCTCACTACCGCCCTGTATCTGCAGTTTTATGGTCAGATCCAGCTTACCACGCTTAATTTTTTCCTTAATGTGGTTTCGCAGCTTCATTTCCAGAGGCCACAGTTCTTCCGGCAGACGGATATTAATTTCCAGAAAACGATGATTAACACTGCACAGCTCAATATCCAGACTACCCCAGGACTGTTTTTCTTCCCGATGGGCATAGGCGGTCATACTTCTTATCATAAATGTATCCTTATAAAATAAGATTCTGGAAATGGTTGAATACTATTTAGAAATTGTAGCACAGTACATAGTATTTCTACTGCTATCCTCCTATAATTAGAGGTGGACAAAAATTTACACTTAAGGAATAAAAAGCTGTATGGAGCATAATACTTCACCATTACCTGCGGGAACCAAAGTCGATGAATATATTATCGATAGTGTACTCGGTGGTGGTGGCTTCAGTATTGTTTACAATGCGCACCTGGAAGCAGAACCTGAGCAGACGGTAATTATCAAGGAGTTTATGCCCAAAAAAACTGGCTAAGCGGGTTAATAATACCGAAGTCGTCAGTCTGGATCACTCTGCACCAGAATCCTATAACAAGGGACGTAAGCTGTTTTTTCAGGAAGCCAGTACTCTGGCAACCCTAAAACACCCCAATATTGTTGATATCACCAACTTTTTTCAGACCAATGGCACCGCTTATATGGTGATGAAAGATGAAAAAGGCGTCAACCTGCAAGACTATATTCACAAGTACAAGGGTAATTTAAGCGAAAAACTGCTGCGTAAGGTATTTCCCCAGCTACTATCTGGTGTCAAACTATTACACGATCGCAATCTACTGCACCTGGATATTAAACCAAGTAATATTCATTTACGCCAGGGCGGCAGACCTTTGTTGCTGGATTTTGGCGCGGTGAGGGAAAAAATGAAAGCCCGACTATACGATGTACGTATTGTGGCTACCTCCGGTTTTGCCCCTATTGAATAGATCACCGAACGCGGCTATATGGGCACCTAGACGGATATTTATGCCATTGGCGCCACCATGCGCAGCTGTATTGAAGGTAAGCCGCCACCGCCAGCCAGTAAGCGTATAGAAAACGATCCTATGAAACCGGTAGTTGAAGCCTTTAAAAAGAAATACAGCACAACCCTGCTTCAGGCCATAGACTGGGCCATGGAGCCAGATCAACGCTTGCGTCCGCAGACCTGTGACGAACTGCTGGACATTCAGTTCATTGTGGAAAAAAGCTAAATAAACAGACTGACATCGGCTTTAGCGGCCTTTGGCAGAAAGCTGGCAGCTCCAACCCATTCACTGACTTCATCAATAAATTCATCCTGAGCATAATTAAATAAATCCACTGTCATCTGACAGGCCACCATATTGACACCGGCTTCAACAGACATTTCCCTCAGCTCAGCAATACTGGCCACACCTTTGGATTTTGTGATCTGCTCCATCATAGCCGTAGCCATAGTTTCAAAGCCCGGAATATTAGTGACTAGGGCATT
>JANELJ010000087.1:2826-8021 GCA_024511395.1 Gammaproteobacteria bacterium
CGGCTTCAACAGACATTTCCCTCAGCTCAGCAATACTGGCCACACCTTTGGATTTTGTGATCTGCTCCATCATAGCCGTAGCCATAGTTTCAAAGCCCGGAATATTAGTGACTAGGGCATTGGGAATATTCATATTAATATTCTGCAGCCATTGTGGGCCAAAGGGCATTTTCATCGGCATGGCCGGATTACCCATAGGGCTGACTTTTAACTGCAGATCTTTTTTGAGCAGCTCCAATCCGTAAAAGGTGAAGAATACTGAGACATCCCAGCCTAAAGCGGCGGCTGTTGAAGCCAGAATAAACGGCGGATAGGCCATATCCATGGTACCTTTAGTGGCAATAATGGTCATGGATGGGATTTTATTATCCTGGAATTTCTGCATTTCTTCGGTAAATTTCTGGTGAAACCAGTTATCCAGTTCTTCCGGTTTAATTAACAGATTACTCGCTACAGATTGATTATTGGCAGGTACTTCTGTGTGCATGGTCTTGCTCCTTATTAATACGGTTTGTTGCGGGCAGTATGCCCGCTTCTAGGTTATGGATCATCCTTAACCATAAAAGATGACCGGTCAGTTTAGTTTCAGGGTAATATAAAAGGAACAAAAGCTCCCTCATCCTAACCTTCTCCCAGAGGGAGAAGAAACTATGTGGTACTTTTAAGGCCTATTAAGTCAGCCACTTTAGGTAACAGGCGTTTAATCAGTTCCGGATCATTTCTGGTTTTGGCCAACATTAATACCCCTTCACCATAGGCTAGGGCCGCCTGTGCAAGTTCGTTAATATCGCTGTTGTTTTCCAGCTCACCGGCAGCCTTGGCATCTTCCAGTACATCCACAAAGACTTCAAAAATCGACTCAAATAACAGTTCTACTTTTTTACGGATGGTTTCATCCTGGGTACTCATTTCCAGTGCAATATTGCCCATGGGGCAGCCGAGTACATAGCCGAATTCCTCCTTTAACTGCACCTGATACTGGTACGCATATTCTATAAAACGTTCAAAACGTTTGGCCGGAGTTAAATCTTTGGCAAATGCCGGTAATAGAATATTTTCTATCATCTGCATTTTAAGCTGTTCCAACACCTCTACCGTCAAAGCACTTTTGGACGGAAAAAAATGATAAAAACTACCTTTCTGTACTTTTGCATCCTTGCAGATCTCCTGCACCCCGACATCACTATAACTGCGTGAATACATTAACTGCTGGGCACTATCCAATAAACGCTGCTTCGTTTGCTGACCTCTGGACATATCTTTATATTAGTTAACCGCTCGGTAAAGTCAACCCTTTTATTAGAATTTAATGAAATAAGGTAAAAGCCTGTAACAATTTCTACCCGTGAAATGCTATAATTCTACCCCTCCTAAATGGGAAAGTAACTAATTTAATACAGGAATTTTATATGAGCTCTAATGGTACTCTGCGCCCCAGCGGCCGAGCCAATGACGAACAGCGCGACGTCAAAATCACCCGTAACTACACCAAACACGCTGAAGGTTCTGTGTTAATTGAAAGCGGTGAAACCAAAGTGCTGTGCACTGCTTCTGTTGAAAACAGAGTACCCGGTTTTTTACGTGGCAAGGGACAGGGCTGGGTTACCGCCGAATACGGTATGCTGCCCCGCTCCACCGGCAGCAGAATGCGCCGGGAAGCCTCTTCCGGCAAACAGGGTGGCCGTACCATGGAAATTCAGCGCCTGATAGGCCGCTCCCTGAGAGCCGTTGTAGATCTGGAAGCCCTGGGAGAAAACACAATTACCCTGGACTGTGATGTTATTCAAGCCGACGGCGGTACCCGTACGGCTTCCATTACCGGAGCTTATGTGGCACTGGTGGATGCGGTGAATTATATGCTG
The DNA here is from genome assembly GCA_024511395.1 of Gammaproteobacteria bacterium. Taxonomy (GTDB): domain Bacteria; phylum Pseudomonadota; class Gammaproteobacteria; order GRL18; family GRL18; genus JANELJ01. The sequence goes on from JANELJ010000087.1 coordinate 4,689, forward strand.
GAAAAGCAGATGATCAGCAAGAACCCGCTCCATGGTCAGGTGGCTTCTATTTCTGTGGGTATCTACAAGGGCCAGCCGGTGCTGGATCTGGACTATGCCGAAGACTGTAATGCCGAAACCGATATGAATATTGTAATGAATGAAGCCGGTGGTTTTATTGAAGTACAGGGCACGGCTGAAGGTCATGCCTTTCAACCCGATGAACTGAATGCCATGCTGGAACTGGGTAAAAAGGGCATTACCCATTTAATTGAAAGACAGAACGAGGTGCTGAAAGATCAGGCCTAAATAGCTTAATTTAAGGTAACAGGAAAACTATGGGACTTGATAAAAAAATTGTATTAGCCAGCGGCAATAAGGGCAAGGTACGAGAATTTGTGACCATGTTTAAGGATCTGGGGCTGAATATTGTCCCCCAGACTAAACTGGGTGTGGGTGATATACCTGAAACAGGTACCACCTTTGTTGAAAATGCCATTATTAAAGCCCGTCATGCGGCTGAAATTACCGGTATGCCGGCAATTGCGGATGATTCCGGTATTGAAGTGGATTATCTTAACGGTACCCCCGGTATTTATTCTGCCCGCTATTCAACCCTGGAAGGCAGCAAGGATTATGGTACTGGTGATACAGACAAAAATAATAACCTTAAACTGCTGGATGAACTTAAAGATGTGGATGACGATGCTTTACGCACGGCTCGCTACCAGTGCATCTTGGTGTATATGCGCTACGCAGCCGATCCGACGCCCATTATCTGTCAGGCTGCCTGGGAAGGTATTATTATGAAAGAACAGGTGGGCGATAACGGTTTTGGTTATGATCCTTTGTTCTGGGTACCAGAGTACAATATGTCATCTGCCCAACTGGATCCGGCGGTAAAAAACCAGATCAGTCATCGCGGCAAGGCTTTACGTCTGCTGCATGATAAACTGACCCGTCTTTACGCAGCATAGACTTAAAACCTGAATAAAACGGCAGCCGGGCTTATGAACAAAGAAACTATTTCATTTCACCCTGCCGATCATAACGATCTGCCTGAGCTGCTGTCTTTTCCTCAATCAGAGGAAGAACTGTTTTATTTTTTCCCTTCCGCACACTCTCCCTTAACCCTAAAACAACTACAGAAACAACTAAGCGAACGCCACCAGTCCACTGCCATGCTTAAAAATGACCGGCTGATTGGTTTTGCTAATTTTTATAATGTAGAAAACAGAAAAGTGGCCTTTATCGGTAATGTCATTATCCTGGCAGAAGAACGCCAGAAAGGTTACGGCGGGTTATTAATAAAACAGATGCTGAAACTGGGCTTTGAGCAGTTAAAACTCAGAGAAATACACCGCTCCTACTTCAACCGCAATACCACCGCCCTGTTATTTTATCAGCAGCAGGGTTTTACCCCTTACGCCTAGGAAGTACGCAAGGATTACAAGCAAAACCCGGTACTAATGATTCACCTGAAACTAAAACTTAAAGCTTAGCAATAATCCGATCAATAATTTCAACAATCTGAGCGGACAAGGGGGTTACTTTTTCAAACTCTTTTAAGGCCTTATCATTATCTCCTACCTGCTTATAATCCACCACGTTATGGATCACTCTGTGTATTTCTTCATGGGGAGGCTCAAGTTCTTTCATCTCCAGAATATGGGAAAAATTTTCAGCCCATCGGTATAATACCATTGCCCCAGAATACAATCCCGGTGGAGCTAAGTTCCTTGCTTTCCATCACCACTGAGGTAGGACATCAGCTTGCTTCTCCAGACCAGATGTGCGGCTTTAGCCTGCTCAAGCTGCCCTTGGGTATTATCTATTTTAAACTGCCCTGCTTTAACACATAGCAGCTCAGTTTTCTGTCCAATATGCCCGGTTGCAACCAAGGTTTCATCTGCCAGTTTGGCTGTATTTAAAGCTCCATCCTAAATGGCTCCAATATGCTCATTCATTTCCATAGAGACTTTAAACTGCTCTCCGGATATCCTGGCTATCTGCTCCATTGCCTAGGACATTTTCTGAATATCCTCAGTAACCTCATTAAGTGTATTTCCGGTTTCCGTGGCCTGTTCAAAACTCTTGCCAGTATCATTACGGCTATCATCCATAACCTTAACGGCCGAGGCCACCTGCCCCTGCAGGCGCTCAATCATATTGCGAATTTCGTCAGTTGAATCTTTAGTTCTAGCCGCCAGTGCCCGAACCTCATCGGCAACTACCGCAAAACCCCGTCCCTGCTCACCAGCCCGGGCTGCTTCAATTTCCGCATTGAGCGCCAGCAGATTGGTCTGCTCGGAGATCCCATGAATCACCCCTAGGACACTACTGATCTCCTGGCTTTCCTGTTCCAGCAGCGAAATAGTTTCACTGGCCTGTTCAATCCGCTTATTCAGATCACCCATGGTGTTAATCAGGCGCCTCATCTGCTCACCACCGCGATCAATACCACTATTAGCCAGTTCTGCCGCACTTACCGCCTGCTCGGCATTAATGGAAACATTCTGTACTGTTTCACTCATATTATTCATTAACTGAGTGACCAGCTCAATTTTTTTATGCTGCTGATGGACACCTTTTACAGTTTGCTCAACAATAACAGACTGATTAGACGACTCAACACCAACATCTACAGAAGCCCTGATTATGTCATTAATCATCCCACTGAAACGTTCCAGCAAAGCATTGACAGATGAGGACAGGTCACTGTTCTCATCGTTAGTACTGGTATCCAGACGTACACATAAATCATTATTGGTTTCAATGTTTTTAAGTTCTGAGCGGATAATGCCGATACGCTGGGTAATAACCCGAATAATCAATAATAAAGAAATAGAAACCAGGATAATCAGGAAAACCGATATCCAGACACTGGAATTAACCGTATGATTAATATCATCACTTAAACGTGATGACACTTTCTCTGTTAATTCCTGATAAACCTTATCCAGAACTTTAAAGGCTTCAAATACCGGTTTATCACTAACTTTAACAATGGCATCCACTTCCTGAGCTGTTTTACCCTGTGCAATCAGTTTATGGGCAATTTCAGACTGGCTGTGGTAGTTTCTGGCCACACTTTCAATAGCCGACAAAACCTGACGTTCTTCAGCCGTGATGCCGTCCAGTGACAGATAGGTCTGAATAGCATTATTCAGATTATTAAAATTGTCATCTAAACGCTTATAGTATTTCTCGTTACCGCGCAGGACATAGTTTTTAAAATTATGAATGGTACCTCCATAACCGAAATGAGACTTAATCTCCATTAACAGACTCTGGCGTTTGGCAACATTATCCATGTAGTCATACCAGCCGTCGTGAACCGGAATAATTGCCTAG
>JANELJ010000327.1 GCA_024511395.1 Gammaproteobacteria bacterium
CGTTATAATATTATTCATACTTAAGCTTTATTTGATCAGGTTATTTTGGTTAATTTCTTTGTTCGATAAACAAAGCTTAAGTTCCATTTATATGGACACCATTTCGGAACAGTTATTTAGGCAGCCATGTAACCACTAATACCCAAGTACAGAATTCATCGTCTCAGCTCAGCTCGCTTTTGGGTTATGGTGCTTCCGGGCAAAACACAAGAGGAAGCAGTGCCGAAAACAATAGTCTGCAGACACTTAAGGATATTTATATAGAGGCACAGGATAAGGGTGTTTCCGGCCTGATGACCTCTTCCTACAATAATAACCAGTATGATGTCAGTACCGATGAACTGGTGCAGGCGGTTGTTAATATTAAAAAATCAATCCATGATTATCAGCCGGATGACTCCAGTCATTCTATTGCCCGGAAAATACGGGAAAAAATACTTACAGATAATAACCGCTCTTCAGAAACAACTGAACTTAAGAATAAAAGGCTGTTTTTAATTGATATTATTGAAACTCTGTTTGATCATATCTGCAATAATAAAAACCTGAGCCCTACAGTCATCCATCTGTTTAGACAACTGACGATTCCCATTATTCACCTTGCCCTGATTGACGATATCTTTATAGATAATAATCACCACCAAGCACGACTATTTCTGGAAGATTTTGCCGATGCATCCCTGGGTATCAGCAGTAATGAAGACAGCCGTAATAATCCTTTATACCTTAAACTGAATAAGATTGTTGAACTGGCCAACCAGGAAGATCATATTAACAATGCATTTTTTTCCGATCTGCATGATGACCTGGAACGTTTTATCCAGTACCGTAAACAGCAGGCTAATATTAAAAGCCCGTCTTCCAGAAGCCAGATAGAAAAGAAAATCGATGCGGTTATTCTATATCATACCCAGGACCATGAGATCCCCGATAACCTGATGCTGATCCTCAATAAGGTCTGGAAAAAGGTGATGCTCAATACCTGATTTAACGACAGTTATAATGAAGATGACAGGGAACGAAGTAAGGTCTTTATCAGTACTTTAATTAAAAGCATCCAGCCCGTAGAAACCAATATTGAAATTTAACGCCTCAAACGTCTGCATCCGGTTCTGCGCCAGGAATTTGAAGACGGCCTGATACAGATTAATTTGCCCTATGAACAGAAAATAAAACTGCTGAAGTATCTGGATATTCTGCATAAAAATGCATTTCCTGCCGGGCAGACACCGGCTGAGCCAATAGCCAGAGCACCAGCAGAGGAACAGGCGGTATCAAAACTACAAGCAGCCGATAATCATGGCATAGCACCTGAAACTATGTCTGAAAATATTAAAGAAGCCTTTAACTATAATAAAGAGACCTTTAGCGATGTTGAAGAAGTCATTAGCGATATTAAAGAAGCCGTTACTGAGGTTGAAGAGCTGGAAGAAAAGTCTGCCATAGCGGCTGATATTGATCATGATGAAGTTATTGAATTGATCACTGAAGTTAATTTAAACGATACGGATGACAGTACACACTCTCACGCCAGAAGGCTCTCGGTAACCGATTATGATCTTATCCGTCTTTCAACTCAGGCTTACAAACTGGCTCCCACAACTGATGACCGATACACAGAAATGGTTAAACAACTGGAAGAAGAAGACTGGATTGAGTTTTGCTTTGATACCCGCTGCTCCCGTGCCAAAGTCACCTGGATCAGCGATGATAAAACCCAGTTTAACTGCCTGACACAAAACAACCATGTGGTAGAAATGACCAGAGATGCATTAAGCCACTGTTTCTATAATAATATTGCCACGGTTATTATGCATCACTCTGTTATTGAAAATGCGGTTCAGGAAACCGCCCGTACTTTTCATAAAAAATCATCTTAGCTTAGTTCTGATTAAAAATTTTCTTTCTTAACCAGTGCCAGTTTCCAGCGTGATGACACATTCTGTTTAGAGGATGATTGTTGGATACCATCCAGAATAGTTTGCATCCGATTTTCTATAAATTCCAGTTCTGCCTGAAAACTTTCTCTTTGTGCCAGGGGTTTATTTTTTACAGAATTTATTACTTCTCTGACTTTACTTTCACATAATCGGCTGTATCCCTGAAAACTCACCAAACGCTTTAGGCCCTGTTCAAATTCTTCCAGTTTTTCACTGGATAATAGTTTTAGTGACTGATCACAGGGCCGGATCATACTTTGCTCAAAAAGCAACCAGAAATTAAAAGCGTACAGGAGAGCCTTGAACTGTTTGATGTTAAAGACAGTTATGTCACCCTGGATGCGATGCACTGCCAGAAAGAGACGGTGTCCACATTAAGAAAACAGCAGGCTGACTAT
>JANELJ010000088.1 GCA_024511395.1 Gammaproteobacteria bacterium
AACCATCTTATCCACATACCCACAGGCCAGGCCTGTCAGTGAGATAAACCTGAAGGTCTCATCAACAGGCAGACCTATGGATATGTGGATAAGACTTATGCAAAACCTCTATTTATGAATTACTTTATAAATGGGGGGGATTACCGTGTCATCTTCATTACATTGGTATAAGTCGTACATTTGTTTTCGCTTAACATCTTAGTATTTATGCGATGTGCAAAGTTCAACGGAGCATTACGTATAAATGTCTGTTGGACATTGCCGAGGAATCAAAAGGGTTAGATAAGTTAAATAGAAATAACCGCTTTCATTTTATTTATTACTTTTGATATAACCCTTTTGATAATACATTTTTCCTGTTTTACTGAACTATTTTGTTTACCTCGGAGTAACAGGAGCTGGGAGTCCCTTGATGAAGTTTCGACAGTAAGGACGCTGTCGAAAAGCCTCCATGGATGGATTCACGGCGGCTTCAGCAAGGGACTCCCAGCTCCTGTTACGGACTATCGGTTAACTGAGGTAATCAATAAATTTTAAGTGATTCTCCTTTTTGGGGTTCTGAAACTCTAAACTTTATTTACAGAATACTTTCCGTTTTCTCAGGCTATTTCTTTAAATAAAGACGCCGTTAATAACTGCCGTGTATAGTCCTTTTCAGGCCGGGTAAAAATTTTCTCTGTCTCCCCCACTTCAACAATCCGACCTTCCTTCATTACCATAATGCGATGAGCAACCGCCTGAATCACCTTTAAGTCATGAGTAATAAAAAGATAAGAAATTTTATGTCGCTGCTGTAATTCTCTTAACAGAGCCAGTACCTGTTTCTGTACTGAAACATCCAGGGCACTGGTGGGTTCGTCCAACAGGATCAGTTTGGGTTCCAGAATAACAACCCGGGCTATGGCTATCCGCTGGCGTTGACCACCGGAAAATTCATGGGGGTAGCGCCATAAAATATCTTCTTCCAGGCCGACTTCACGCAGAGCTTTTTTAATTTTAACCCGGTGTTGTGTCTTGTTTAATTTTGGGAAATGAGTTTTAAGACCTTCTCCTACAATTTGCTCTATAGTCATTCTGGGTGACAATGATGAGTAAGGGTCCTGGAATACAATTTGGAATTCTTTTCTTAAGGGTCTTAATTCCCGGTTTTTTAAATCATCAATACGGGACTGGTTAAAATATATTTCGCCCCGACATTGTTCCATACGCAGCAGGCAACGTCCAAGGGTTGATTTACCCGAACCGGACTCCCCTACTATACCCAGTGTTTCACCTTCTTTTAGATACAGGTCAATATCATCCACTGCCTTAACAGTACTGACCACTTTACGAAGGAAGCCACTTTTAACTGAAAAGTGGCAGAACATATTTTTGCCGCTTAATAATTGCGGTTTATTTTTTAAACCTTCGGTTTCATCATCAGGGATCATTCGCTCCATTTCACTGTTTAACAGCTTAATGGTATAGGGATGCTCTGCTCTGTCATAAATACTTTCAACATCTCCCTGCTCAACGATGTTACCGTCCTGCATAACACACACCTGATCGGCAAAGCGCTTAACCAGATTCAGATCATGGGAAATCATCAGTACCGACATGGAAAACTCTTTCTGCAGCTTTTCCAGCAGCAGTAAAATCTGCAACTGCACGGTGACATCCAGTGCGGTGGTGGGTTCATCGGCAATTAACAGCTCCGGCTCACAGGCCAGTGCCATGGCAATCATCATACGCTGACGCTGTCCCCCGGATAATAAGTGGGGAAAGGCATCAAAGCGATGAACCGGATCCTGAATACCCACCAGAGCCATTAATTCCAGTACCCGTTTTTTAGCTTCTGCCTTGTTCATACCACGATGAATTAACAGCGGCTCTGTAATTTGATCGCCTACGGTAAAAGTCGGGTTAAGGGAGGTCATGGGTTCCTGGAAAATCATGGAAATCTTGTCCCCGCGTACCCGCTTAATTTCAGTTTCATCCAGACCTAATAAATTTTTTCCCTGGTATAAAATCTCTCCTGAAGAATAGTTTACTTTTTCCTCATCATGCAGACGCAGAACAGACATGGCCGTAACCGACTTTCCAGAACCCGACTCTCCAACCAGAGCCATAGTCTGTCCGGGCTTAACTGCAAAGTTAATATCACGCACTACATTAACTTCTCCAGCAGGCGTGCTGAAGTTAACACTAAGATTTTTTATTTCAAGTATATTTTTAGATGTCATATATTCTTTTACTCAGATAACGATTCAACGTATCTTTCGTTTTCCTCGGAGTAACAGGTATCCGTTACGGGTTGAGAATTATCCCCGACGGGTATCAAGAGCCTCTCTTAAAGCTTCCCCGATAAAAATTAACAGCACCAGTGTGCCCACTAACACCGTAAATGTGGTCATGGATAACCACCAGGCATCAATATTTTCCTTGCCCTGGGACAATAGTTCTCCCAGACTGGGGGTAGAGGGTGGTACCCCCAGCCCCAGATAATCCAGGCTGGTTAAGGCCAGAATGGCTCCGCTGATCCGAAACGGTAAAAAGGTCAGTACGGGGACCATGCTGTTTGGTAATAAATGTTTAAACATGATCCCCATATTGGATACTCCAAGGGAACGGGCAGCCTGAACATAATCCAGGTTGCGCCCACGTAAAAATTCAGCCCGAACATAATCAGACAGCCCCATCCAGCCGAACAGGGATAATAGAACAATTAACAGCCCGATACTGGGTTTAAAGATAGAGGCAAATATAATCAGCAGATAAAGCTCTGGCATGGATGCCCAGATTTCAATCAGACGTTGTACGATCAGATCCACTTTGCCGGCAAAATAGCCCTGCAGACTGCCGATTAAAATGCCAAGTACCACCCCAATAGCCGTAAGAACCAGGGCAAAAATAACCGACAATCGAAAACCGTAAATCAAGCGCGCCAGCACATCCCTGCCCCGGTCATCCGTACCCAACAGGTTCTGATCCGAAGGCGGTGCAGGATTGGGCTGATCGGCAAAATAATTGATAGAAGAATAGTTATAACGGTTCAGTGGATACAATGCCCAGTTGCCACCTTGGGTAATTTTGTCCCTGATATAGGGGTCATTATAATCCGTCTCAGAAACAAAATCACCACCAAAAGTGGTTTCCGGATAATTGTGAAACAACGGGAAATAATACTGGTGGTCATAATAAACCACCAGCGGTTTGTCATTGCTGATCACCTCGGCAAAAAAACTGGTAAACAACAGGATGGAAAAAATCCACAGAGAATAATAGCCACGTTTATTATTTTTAAAACGCACCCAGGACCGCATATTGGGTGACATATTGGTGAGCTGCTCGGCATTATAGCACATATCAGGAACCTCCCTGACCGGCTGAATCAAACTTGATGCGGGGATCAATCAGCACATAGGAAAGATCGCTGATCAGCTTGGTAATAAGACCCAGCAGAGTAAATAAGTATAAGGAACCCAGCACCACCGGATAATCCCGCCGGACAATGGATTCATAGGACAGCAATCCCAGGCCATCCAGAGAAAAAATGGTTTCTATCAGCAGACTGCCGGCAAAAAAGGCCACCAGGAAACTAGCTGGGAAACCGGTGATTAGAGGGATCAGAGCATTTCTGAATACATGCTTGTATAACACCTGGTTATTGGTCAGCCCTTTGGCCTTAGCGGTCACTACATAGTTTTTACGGATTTCTTCCAGAAAACTGTTTTTAGTCAGCAGGGTCATGACTGCAAAGCTGCCGATAACAGAAGAAATAATAGGCAACACCATATGCCATAAATAATCGAGTATTTTGTCAAACCAGCCAAGCTGATCCCAGTTGTCTGAAACCAGTCCCTTGAGTGGAAAAATATCAAAAAAACTGCCCCCGCCGAACAGAACAAGTAATAAAATACCCAGTACAAAACCGGGTATGGCATAACCCAGCAGTACAATGGTACTGGTGATCATATCAAAGTGGGAACCGTCCCTGACAGCTTTGGCAATCCCCAGGGGAATACAGGTCAGATAGGTAATAAAAAAGGACCACATACCGATACTGATGGACACTGGTAGTTTGCTGATAATCAGATCAATCACTGACTCATGATGATGATAGCTTTCCCCAAAGTCGAAGGTCAGATAATTTTTCATCATGATCAGAAAACGTTCCACCGGAGGCTTATCAAAACCGTACAGCACCTTAATCTCTTCCAGACGTTCCTTGTCTATACCTTCTGCTCCCCGGTATAAATCACTGGTGACACCACCGACTTCGGTCATCTGGTTTTGACCGCTTAACTGAGCCACTAACTGCTCCACCGGACCGCCGGGAACAAACTGGGTGATCACAAACGTGATCAGCATGACCCCGAACAATGTGGGTATCATTAACAGCAGGCGTTTAATTACATAATAAAGCATGACTTATTTTGATGTCCGGTATTCGGGTTTAAACCACCAGGTGGAGAGCATCCAGCCTTCGGCAGAAAAATATTTGGGCAGGGTTTTAGGAAACTCAAATTTATCCCAGTAGGCAATCCTGTGGGTGGAAATATACCAGTGGGGAACCAGGTAAAATTCACTGAGCAATACTCTGTCCAGAGCACGAGTCAGGGCCACAATTTTATCCCAGTCTGTGGTTTTACTTAACTGCTCCAGCAGAGAATCCACGGCTTTATTTTTAATACTGGGATAATTGGCTGGGCCATCCAAATCAGCCATTTTAGAATGCCAACGGCCAATCAGTTCATTTCCCGGCACCTGGCTTTCTGAATAGCTGGTTACAATCATATCAAACTTTTTAGTTTCCACACGCCGTTTATACAGTGCATAGTCCACGGTACGGTAATTCATGGTAATACCCAGCTTTTTCAGATTCCGGGCATATGAGGCCGCTATTCGTTCAAAGGCTTTCTGTGCCAGCAGTAGGTCAAATTTAAACGTTTTGCCCTGTTTATTTCTTAAGGCCCTGTCACGGTATTCCCAGCCTGCTGCTTTTAACAGTTTTAATGCTTTGCGCAGGTTTTGGCGTAAGGAAGACGGCGGCGTGGTTTTCGGCGGTTCCCAGGCATTGCCGAACACTCTGGGATCGAGAATATCCTTAAAGGGTTCCAGTAGCTCACGTTCCCGTTTAGATATTGGCCCGCGGGCAGCCAGCTCAGTATTACTGAAGTAACTATTATTGCGTTTATACTGATTATAAAACAGCATCCGGTTGGCCCATTCAAAATCAAAAGCATAAATCAGCGCTTCTCTGACCCGTTTATCCTTAAAAATATCTTTACGGGTATTAAATACAAAACCCTGAATACCGACACTATTATGATGCGGTATATTAGCTTTAATGATCTGCTTATTTTTAAATATCCGGCCGGTATAGTCCCGTGCCCACATCTTGGAGTTGTATTCATGACGAAAGTCATATTCGCCGGCTTTTAGGGCTTCCAGAGCAATAGTGCTGTCCCGAAAGTATTTATAGACCACCTGGTCAAAATTATACATACCCTTACGGATCCCGAGATCTTTCGCCCAGTAATCGGGATTACGTCTGAATTTAAGCTGTTTACCGGTATCATAACTGTCCAGAATATAGGGGCCGCTGCCCACCGGAATTTTGGTTGCAGTATCTTCAAACTTCTGTTCACCTACCCAGTGTTTAGGAAGAATGGACAGATAACTGCTCAGCAGCATGGGTAATTTGGCATTATTTTTTGAAAAGTTAAAACAGATGTTTTCCTTGTCCAGAATTACAGCCTCCTGGACACTGCCCAGCACAATTTTGTAGGCTGGATGGACATATTTATTGGTCATTAAGGTATCAAAGGAGAACTTAACATCTTCTACAGTCACTGGAGTACCGTCAGAGAAACGGGCTTTCTGATTAATATGGTAAGTGACGGATAAGCCATCTTCGGCAATTATAATATCATCCGCTAGCAGCCCGTAGAAAGAATAAGGTTCATCCAGACTTTGTTCCATCAGCGTTTCAAACACCAAGCCATCAACTCCGTCAGCCCCTACCCCTTTAAGCAGATAGGGATTTAGCCGGTCAAAGGTCATGGAACCGTTAAGATCCAGTCTACCCCCTTTGGGGGCATCAGGGTTCACATAATCAAAATGACTGAAGCCTTTTTTATATTTGGGAGCATAACCGTAGGCAATTCCATAATCAGCAAAAGCTAATTTACTGATACTGATAAATAACAGCAAAAATACAAAGCTGACAAAATGTTTATGCTTTACAGGCTTATTATTTAATGACATTTTTTGCCGGTTTAATAAAAATTTTTTTAATAACATCTAGTTTATTCTAATTATCACAGGTATCATATCCAGAATTGATTTTATTACAAGTAGTAATGGTTAGGTCACGTTAATGTATAAGACAACAACCATACTCATTCTATCCAAGGAGTTAAACTATGGGATTTTTGCAGGGTAAACAAGCACTGATTGTCGGGCTTGCCAGTAATCGCTCAATCGCATGGGGCATTGCCCAGGCCATGAAACGTGAAGGTGCTGAACTTGCATTTACCTATCAGAACGAAAAACTGCAAAGCCGGGTAGAAAAACTGGCCACAGAATGTGACTCAGATATTATTCTACCCTGTGATGTATCCAGTGATGAGCAGATTGAAAAGGTCTTTGAAGATCTAGATAACTTCTGGGATCACCTAGATATTATTGTCCACTCCGTTGCCTTTGCCCCAAGAGCAGAATTGAGCGGTGAATACCTGGACAGTGTCACCCGAGAAGGTTTCTTAATGGCCCATGATATCAGTTCCTACAGTTTTACTGCGCTGGCCAAAGCCGGAAGAAATATGATGGAAGGTCAGAACGGCGCCCTGTTAACTCTGTCCTACCTGGGTTCTGAGCGCATTATGCCCAATTATAATGTTATGGGTGTGGCCAAGGCCAGCCTGGAAGCCAATGTCCGCTATATGGCTGAATCACTGGGCCCTGACGGTATCCGAGTTAACTCCATCTCTGCCGGTCCTATTCGTACTCTGGCTGCTGCCGGTATTGGTGATTTCAGAAAAATGCTGACCCATGTGGAAGAAAATGCCCCGCTGAGACGCAACGTCACTATTGATGATGTAGGTAATACGGCCGCTTTCTTATGCTCCGATCTGGCCAGCGGCATTACTGGTGAAAATATCTATGTGGATGCCGGTTATAACCATATTGGAATGGGTGCCGGTGCTTTGCGTTCTAAAGACGAAGAAAAATAAATAAAAATAGTTAACAACAATCTCTTATATTATGTTAATTAGTTTCCATCTTCATTGGTATGCTCTGCATATTTTTCCCTTAATTCAAGAATATCCGCTGTAATATCCATAAAAAAGTCCATCAGATGTGGGTCAAAATGCGATCCGGCTTCTTTTTTAATTAAATTCAGAGCATCATCTACAGCCCAGGCTTTTTTATAGGGACGTTCTGTCGTCAGGGCATCAAAGACATCGGCTATGGCTGTAATTCGTCCCATAACAGGGATTTCCTCCCCCTTGAGCTTATTGGGATAACCATTACCATTGTATTTTTCATGATGGGTCAGGGCAATTTCTCTGGCAGTGTTTAATAACACAGAATCATGTTTGCCAATGATATTAGCACCGATTTCAGGATGTTTTTGCATGATATCCTACTCTTCTTGTCCAGTTTACCGGGCTTTAATAATACTCTGTCTGGAATACCAATTTTGCCAATATCGTGCATGGGAGAGGCATTAAGGGACAGTGTAAATTAAACTGTGTATCCGCTCTTATTTAAATATAAGGAGCCAACTGCTCCTCAAACTCGATTATAAATCGATTCATTGCTGCTTTCCAATTTCTGATAGGCATTGTCCATTTTCTGGAAGCCGACTGGATAGCCAGATAAATTACTTTCATGGCAGAATCATCGTTAGGAAACAGTCGCCGGTTTTTAATAGCCTTACGAATAACACTGTTTACTGACTCAATGGCATTGGTGGTATAAATAACCCGCCGGATATCCTCAGGATAATCAAACA
>JANELJ010000089.1 GCA_024511395.1 Gammaproteobacteria bacterium
GTAATTACCGGCTTTCTGTTCCGGATTCAGGCAAACATTATAGGCCGAACCTTTTCCATCATTGACCCAGTTATAGGTTTTCATGGTTTCAATCACAATAGGTGGTAAATCTGCAGGAATGGCCAGTTCTCCCAACCTTTTGGAAATTCAGCATCGGATTCTGCTACTGCCAGAGTACTTATAGTCAGAAAGAAAAATCCGCTTAAAACATATATCAGTTTCATAAAAAACTCCTTGATGGTATGGATTAGGACCAATAAACCCCGTCCCTAAATTATATTAACGGTAATTGCAATATTTAGTTTAGATTTTTTTTTATTATTTCCTTACTTCCTGACAAAAAAGTCATATAATAAAATTGTCATGACAAAATTAACCTGTCAGACGGCTCACAGAAAAATAATGAAAGTTTTGAGTCTCTTTGAAATCGTTTTTATCCTGCTGGCATAACAAACATGAAAAAAGATCCTGATATCTGCAAACCTTCCTGCGATGATCTCATCAATCTGTTTACCGATCCTTTTGTCATTATTGACCGGCACTACCAGATAGTAGCCAGTAATAAGGCGTACCGTGAATCATTTAAAAACCAGAACAATATTGAAGGCAAATTCTGCTACGAAGTTTCCCATGGCTATGATTCACCCTGCAGCCAGCATGGTGAACACTGTCCATTGGAAACCATTATGCGCACCGGTAAAGCCACCAGTGTACTGCATATCCATAAACACAATGGGGAAGAAGAACAGGTGCAGATCAGTGCCAGTCCCATTCATAATAACCTAGGTGAAATACACTATATGGGTGAAACCATGGTGACCATTGCCCAGGAAGATAATGATCCACAGCTGCTGGTAGGACGAACCCCAGCCATTTTACGCCTGATCAGTATTCTGCACCGGGTAGCACCCACCCAGTCCACCGTATTTATTGAGGGTGAAAGCGGTGTCGGTAAGGATTGTGTCGCCAACTATATTCATCACTATTCCAAGCGCAGGGACAAACCCATGATTGTGGTGGACTGCGGTGCAATTGGTGAGACCCTGATTGAAAGTGAGTTATTCGGTTATGAAAAGGGCGCTTTTACCGGTGCCAACAAGCAGAAAATCGGCCTGATTGAATCCGCTGATGGCGGTACCCTGTTTATAGATGAAATTGGTGAACTATCACTGGATCTGCAGACCAAATTACTACGGGTACTGGAAAGCGGCAGTATCCGGCGTATTGGCGGTACCCATTATTTTGATGTGGACGTACGGGTGATTGCAGCCACCAATCAGGATGTTAAAAAAATGGTGCAAAACGCTCAGTTCCGCCAGGACCTGTATTACCGGCTGGCAACTTTCCCAGTTTATGTCCCGCCGCTGCGGGAACGAAAAGAGGACATTCCCGCCATTGCAGAACATTTTTTACGCAAAATCAATGATGGACATTTGCATATACCTCTGCCCAATGACGTCATTGAAATTCTGTCATCTTATGATTTTCCCGGCAATATCCGGGAACTGCGCAATATTATTGAGCGTGCCGTGATTCTGGCAGCCGGTGATAAGATCACCGAAGAACACCTTACCATTGACCGTAATCCTCACCAAGTCCTGGAAAACGAACTGGATGATATGGATATTGATGATTTTCCTCGCCCCCATTCTATACCATTTAAATCTCACCAGACAGCACATCACAAATCACATGACCTGGGAATAACACCTCAAGCAAAACACAAAAAGAAATCCCGCAAACCGAATCTGGACACAATAAAACGCACCCTAGAATTCCATAACGGTCACCGCCTGTCAACTGCTCAGGAGCTGGGTATCAGTGAACGCACCTTATATCGCTATCTGAAAAAAATTGAACAAATAGAAAACAGCTCCTAATCATTCTGTCTTTGGGAGCAAGTTAGGCTGAGGAACTTTTAGATTATGGAGCAATAAATCAGCAGGCAAAAAAAAGCCCAACCAAAAAACCTTAAATCATTAAGGGGGCTGGGCAATCCTGACAACATAAAAATGTTAAAGCCTGAATTCAGCAAATGACACCGGATTCAGGTTATCGACTAAAAACGAAACAGAGCAATAACTCAGACACATTCCGTTCATGTCTTTTATATAGCATACACTGTGCCAGCTTTTTAAAAACCAGCTAACCTATTGATTTATATTTATTGTTTAATTTTTTCAGAAAAGAAAATAAACGACATGACAGTTTTATTGTCATGACATTATTAAATATAAATGGTTTTGTTATAAGGCTGACATGACAGGTAACAGGATTCAGGTAAAGATTTTTTGGGAAGAGGAAACTTAAAAAGGTACGGCTTACGGAGGGTTCGTAGGCCGTACAAGAGCTTACACCGACAAAAAGAGGAAAGAGCATCAAATGCTCAAACTCTATGTACTATTGTTATAGCAATACACATGCCAGGTTTTATAAAGTTATAATTTTATAATATTATGATTATTATCTTATTGTTTTTAAAGTTATTTTAATTTTAACTCCTGGATAATTCCTGCACATTATACTGAGAACAGAACAAACCTACATGTCACAATTGTCAGCCCATGTCATTTTTGACATGGGCATTTTTGTGTGCCTGGATCGTGATGTTATTGTGTTGGTATAAGATAGGACTGAGCAAAGTCTTCTAGGGTATGAACCATGCCATACAGTGCTTTTTCAGTATATTCCAGGTTCAGGGGAATACTGTCAAATGAGTGCTGATCAATACACTCCCGCATCCCGGGTCTATCAAATCTGGCCGCATCCACCGTTTTTATTTCTGCAAAACTCATATAGCGGTTTTTCAGATAGGGATTAAACTGGGCAATAAGCACCTTCTGTTCAAGGGACAACTGTCGAAACAGGGTCAGCATTTTCTGCTCCACTTTTTGTAACTGATCTTTAACCAGCACTTCATTGTCTAGGTATTCTTCCAGGTGATCGGGATCCATAGCCACCAGTTTGGGGCAATATAGATCACCAGCATTTTTACCAGCCGGGGATCCATCCAGAAACGCAGATCACTGCGGTGCTGACGGTCAATATAAATACCTTCTTCCAGTTGTTCCTTAATCCGGCAGTGGAATATACAATGATAAGGTAATGGTTTTATTTTCCAGTACCCTGGCCGACCCGTATAATCACATCAGCTTTATCCAGCATGATTTTCTGCTGTTCCGTTAACGGCTTTTGTATATCACTCATATTCAGGTAAACCACGTCCGGTCTGACCACCTGATGAGCAACACTGGCAACAATCTCATATAGGGGTTCAATACTGACCACAATATTGGGCAAAGGATTATTGGACACCACCCCGAAAGCTTCCGTTTCGTCCTTCTCTGATCCGTATGCTGAAACTACAAACACCAGAAGCAGCGTTAGCAGCACCCACAAGACAGCAGCAAATTGTTTTTTGAAAGAAAGGGTTTTGAATAAGTCACCCAGTGAAGACATTGTTATTTTAGTCTGCCAATCAGAATAATTCATATTGCGCCTGTATTACTTTTTCCAGTGAAGTATCTTGCAGCATCAGCAGGGCATCCACCACCGGTGCCAGCTGTTTTTCAATATAATGCTCATAATCCAGAGGCCAGTTATTATACTCTATTGGTTCTGCTCTGTGGGTGGTGATCACATATTCTATCCAGCCGCCTTGTTCATAGCGCCCCACCTGTCCCTGTTTTTCTCTGGCGTAGGCTTCTGCCTTAATGGCGGCCTGAGCATGAGGTGGGCAGTTTTTCTGATAATCAGCCAGTTTCTGCCTCAGCCGTTTACGGTAAATTAACTGCTCATCCAGTTCTCCGGCTTTCAAACGCAGGACAATATCCTTGAGATAGTCCTTATAGTCTTTATTATGAAACACTAGGTCATACAGTTCTTGCTGTACCGAGCGGGCCAGTGCTGTCCAGTCAGTGCGCACTGTTTCCAGTCCCTTGTAGATAATTTTATCCCTGCCGTTTCTGGCTATCAGACCGGCATAGCGTTTTTTACTGCCTTTTTCTGAGCCGCGAATGGTCGGCATAAAAAAGCGTTTAAAATGGGTTTCATATTCCATTTCCAGATAGGAATCGATTTGATACTGTTCCGATAATACCTGCTGCCAGTGACTATTAATGACAGCCACCAGTTTTTTACCTATTTGATCAGCCTGCTCATTGCTCATAGCCTCTCCCAGGGAGACAAAAACCGAATCGGTGTCACCGTAAATCACCTCATATCCCTGCTGCTCAATCAGTGTAACGGTCTGCTTAATGAGATCATGCCCGCGCATGGTAATGGAACTGGTCAGGCGGGCATCATGCACCCGGCAGCCCGGTGTGCCCAGTACCCCATAAAAAGAATTCATAATGATTTTAATGGCCTGTGACAGGGTGGCATTATTATCTGCCCGGGCTTTATCCCTGGCATGCCACAGGGACTCAATAATTTCCGGCAATATGGCACCTTCTCTGGCAAAGCGTATGCCCTTATAACCGGAAATGGTTTCCTGCTCACTTAAAACTCTGGCCTGCACAAAGGCATAAGGATCCACCTTAAAAGTACGGATAATGCTGGGGTACAGGCTTTTATAGTCCAGCACCAGCACACTGTCAAACAGCCCCGGACGGGAGTTCATGACATAGCCGCCGGGTGCCGAGGCTGTATCACTCTGATCAGCGGCTCTGGAAGCCACAAAGCCCTTACGGTGCAGTCTGGGTAAATACTGATTATCAAAGGCAGCTACCGAGCCCCCGGTTCTGTCCATTTCCAGGCCGGTTAACCTTGCCCGTTCAATGGCAAAATTGATCAGATCGGTCTGTTTAAAAATATCCAGTACTAGCTGACAGTCTTCAATATTATATTGTGCCAGTGCCGTTTTACCTTCTCTAAACAGACGGCTGATTTCCCTGGCTTTATACAGTGGATCATGATGAGCACCTGTACTTTTATCTGCAGAGGGGATCAGTTTACTCCGTCCCAGTAACTGACCAGCAACATAGTCCAAGGCAAAACTTTCAAAATTCCAGGTCGCGCTCTTTAAAGTATCAATGCCGTCCAGCACCACCCTGCCGGGAAGCAGCATAAAATAATGAGTCTGCTCAGTCTGAGCCTGGCGCCACACCGGTGTACTATTGCCGCGGCCAATGGACAGGGACAGGTTTAGACTATCCGCCTTACGCTGTAGAAAACGAAAATCAAAATTGATGACATTCCAGCCGATGATAATATCCGGATCCTGCTGCTGTATCAGCTCAATAAATCGTAGCAGCAATGCCTGTTCTGATACATGATATTCAATGTCTGTATCTTTATCAGATGTTTTTTTCGGACTACTGCCGCACATCAGACATATATACCAGTGCTCTGTCAGCAATGCAATGGAATACAGAGCCTGCGAATCGTAAGCTGTTTCTATATCTAGGGACAGGACTTTTAATTTTGGCTGATAATCTGACGGTTTTATTTTGGGGTTACGGATCAGTGTGCCTGAGTCAGTGGGACAGAGAATTCTGGATGAAGCGCTGATAAAGCGTTCCATCAAATAACGCTCAGTCGGTCGGATATCAGCTTCATAGCAGGCAATATTATGCTGCTGCAATATCTCCTTGGCTTGGTAAAGCTGCCGCTGGCTTTTAAAATAAATTCCACTGACCGGTTCATGATCAAAGTTCTTTAGTTCCAGCGCTTTGATACTGACCGGCAATTTTCCTGATAATAGCTGCTCTACCCGTTGAGTATCCTGCTGACGGAAAAAAAAGACCGCCTGCTGGTTTTCTATCTGAACATTTAACGCCCCCAGATCGGTGCTGAACCAGAAATCCAGCAAGATACCTTTAGCAGTATCCTGCCACTGTCGAGTCAGTAAAAATGCGGGTATGGTTTGTAAATCTGACATGACAGGCTAAGGTTCTTCTCTAACCGGCAAAAAATATTGGATCTGTTTTTTTACCAGTTGATACAACTGCTCAAATTCTTCTTTGCGGTTAGACTGGCTGCGCCAGGCAACACCAATTTCCCGATAATCATTTTCCCTATCCGCAAGCGGACTGATTTCTATGTCGGTATTATTAAGAATACCGGCGGCAATGGCCATTTCCGGTAAAAAGGTGACTCCCAGATCATTATTCACCATCTGCACCAGAGTATGCAGACTGGTGGCGGCAAAGCTGTTGATTTTTTCTGAGCAGTCTAGATGGCAGGCTGACAGGGCATGATCACGCATACAGTGACCGTCTTCCAGCAGTAACAGACTATTGTCCTTAAGATTGGAAAAATCAGCCTTTATGGTTTCAGTATTTAACTGAGAATCCTTATGCTGAGCAAAATAAAAACGGTCTTTATAAAAGCTTTTCATATCCACACCGCTGGCCGGATAAGGCAGGGCCAGCAAAACCAGATCCAGTCCACCTTCCTTTAACTGGCTCAGAACCTGTTCACTCTGATCTTCCCGGACAAAGACTTTCAGATCTGGAAATTCCTGCTTTATCATCATCAAAATCTGTGGGATCAGAAAAGGGGCAATGGTAGGAATCACACCCAGTTTTAAGGTGCCGCCAAAAGGCCGGGCATAATATTCAACCTGTTCAGTCAGTTCCTCTACACTGAGCAGGATCTGCTGTGCCTGACGTACCACTTCTTCTGCCAGGGGAATAAACAGGATTTTTTTATTGTCCCGCTCTATCAACCTTACTCCCAGCAGGTTTTCCAGTGCCGCAATGCCGCTGCTGAGGGTGGACTGGCTGACATAACAGGCTTTAGCCGCCTCACAAAAATGCTGATATTTGTGGACATTGACCAGGTAGTGCAGATGTTTCAGGCTGGGTAGTCGCATATTCATTTCTCTTTGCTTGTTACTTTTTCTATTTTTTTAATCTTTAATCTGTTTTTTCTATTATAACAATCCAATCAATCTATTTTACTAATTATAATAGTCCCGTTAAACTATTTCCAACATTCGGGGACAGGTAAAACCATTAACCGCCCGAAGCTAATTTAAGCAAATATTATTAAAATTTATGGAGATAACCATGTTAGAAAACAGAGAAGGTGAAAAAGTACCTGCAGTCATCTTTAAAACCCGTTAGAACAGTGAATGGGTAGATGTCAGCACAGAAGATTTATTTGATAATAAACGAGTGGTGGTCTTTGCCCTGCCCGGCACATTTACCCCAACCTGCTCATCCAGCCATTTACCACGCTATAATAAGCTGTACCCTGTGTTTAAGGACAACGGCATTGATGATATATACTGCCTGTCCGTTAATGATACCTTTGTTATGAATGCCTAGCAGGATGATCAGGCCGCCGAAAATATTACCATGATACCGGACGGTAACGGCGATTTCAGCAAGGGCATGGGTATGGGTATGCTGGTAGACAAACGTAACCTGGGCTTCGGTGACCGTTCCTGGCGTTATGCCATGGTTGTGGACAATGACATTATTGAAAATAATGTTTATTGAACCGGAAGTCGAAGGCGACTCCTTTAGTATTTCCGATGCAGATACCGTTTTAAAGCACATTAATCCTGATGCCAGACCATTACCTACGGTGACCATTATTACCCGTAAAGGCTGTCCATACTGTACCCGTGCCAAGGAATTACTGGAGGCCAAAGGCTTGCCTTACGAGGAAGTGGAACTAAACTCCGAAGTGACTAACCGCTCCCTGACCGCCTTAAGCGGTGCCCATACCACTCCGCAGGTATTTATGGACGGTAAACTGATCGGCGGAGCTGATGATCTGGAAGCTTATTTCAGTTAAACTCAAACAATACTGAATTAACCCCTCATCCTGGCCTTCTCCCTCTGGGAGAAAGAGCCAGGAGCCGATCAATTGACCCATAACTCTGGAGTTGAACCATGGCTAAAAGTATTAAGTTCAACCTGAATAATACCGTTTTAAGCCTGACATCAAGCCAGGTTTAAAGCAGCTGATTGCCCCGGTTTGATAAAAGACCCCATCAAACCGGAAATAATTTTGAGCCACAAAAGCCGG
>JANELJ010000090.1:0-1600 GCA_024511395.1 Gammaproteobacteria bacterium
TATCTGAACTCATATTGTTTTAAATATATTAATTCAAATAAGGCTTAATTAAAGCCATAAACTGTTCCGGCTGCTCCGCATGCAGCCAGTGGCCGGCCTGTTTAATCGTTGAAAAAGAGGCCAGGGGAAACAGCTTCCAGGTTTGGGCATGATAGTCCCGACTCAGATAATCTGACTGACCACCCCCGACAAATAATACCCGTTTTTCAAAAGGTGTTATATTTCCGGTATCAGGAAAACCGGTAATTTCTTTAATAGCTGTTTTAATCACTTCAAGATTCAGGCGCCATTGATACCGGCCGTTTTTTAATTGCAGATTCTGCAGTAAAAACTGCCGTAAGTCCGGCTCTGACAGATACTCTGATAAATACTGATCCACTTCTCTGCGACTGCTGATCCGCTCCAGCGGTACTGCAGCAAAGGCATTAAGTACGCTTGAAAAATCATGCTGATAATTGACCGGAGCTATATCCACTATCACCATTTTCTGTACCCGCTGAGGCTGAGTCAGAGCCAGCCACATGGCGACCTTGCCACCCATACTATGAGCAATAAAGCGGGCTTCACTAATATGATGATGTGCCATAAATTCAGCAATATCTTCAGCCATGGCCGGATAGGTCATAATATCTGAATGAGGGGACTTACCATGATTGCGCAGATCCAGCGCATAGACCGAGGAGGTTTCAGCCAGTACTCTGGCTACCGGATGCCAGTTGCGGCTACTGCCGAACAGGCCATGCAGTATAATAATCGGGGTGCTGTGTTTTTCCCGGACGGGCTTGTAGTGACTGGTGGCAAGCTGCATGATACGGATTCAAATCACTATTACTGGATCTGAAAATTACTCTTGCGCTGATCATAAGCCTGAATCACTTCATCCAGGGCTTCCTGTTCATAATCTCTAAGGCCGCTGAGCAACATGTTTTTGGCACCATGGCCAATTTCTTCGCCATCGGAAAGTATACTGAACTCCAGTCCGACTTCTCCTTTTTTACCATTTTTCTCTAAAATGGAATTGGTCAGCTTAAGTTCAATATTGTCACCGGATAGCCTGTCTAGGGTAATTTCCATATTTTTATAAATCACCAGGGGGCGGGCTGGATTAATCATCACCCCTTCCTCCTGCATTAAAGGCACCAGAATATGCGGAAAGGTCTGACCGGAAAACTGTACATATTGTTCTGATAACTGGGTAATAAAATTACTATCCTGTGTCATATCACCGGAAGTGATGACCTGCATAAAGGCTTTATCACTTTCATCCTGCAGCACATAGTGGTTGGGTTCATTATTTGAAAAAAACAGGCTGTTGGAATCACCAACCATACCGGAAAATTCAAACTTCATGCTCTGGTAAACCCCCTGCTCGGCCAGAAAAACCGAAAATAATAAATCACCGGGAACGCAGAAACGCTTATTATCTTCATCATGAATAGGATTAAAATCACCTGCAACCGCTTTGGCAAAAGTGCTGGCCTGAGTGCGGGTAAAACTAATCCTCTTATTATCTGAATTAAAATAGTGATTAATATTCATAATGATTGACTGATATTTCCATTGATTATTTAGGCTTAGCTTTTTATTGGATAAATGGCTT
>JANELJ010000090.1:1700-7932 GCA_024511395.1 Gammaproteobacteria bacterium
TAAATGGCTTTTAATTTTACCACTGATTGGTTTTTAGTGCCTATAACTATTTATACATACGTTCCTGATAGAGGTGGTTCAGAGTAAGAATAAAGGCCAGGGTATCTTTTTCCATATCAACATCATGTTCCGTGGGCAGCATTTTTTTATCTTTATAAATAAAAGTCAAAGGTTCCTGATCGGGACGTAACACCGACACCTTGTCCCCAATACGCAATGCATAGGTATCATTAAACTGCATTAAGACCAGATCCCGTTTTTTATCACTGAATACTGAATGCCCCATAATGGGATATTCCAGATCCTGTCCGGTCAGATCCAGGGCGGTTGCCAGTACATCGGGCTGACTGGTTAAACGGCTTATATCTTGAGGTTTAATACCACCGCCCAGGATCATACCCGGAATATGGTATAAATTGACCGGCAGCATATCACTGCCGCGCACGCGGATATTATGATCTGCCACAATCACAAACACCGTATCCTTATAATAATCTTCCTGTTTTGCCTGTTCTATAAAACGGCCAATGGCATAATCAGCAAATTTAATCGCATTCAGATCACTTTTTTCCGGCACCCCATCTATCAGTTTGATTTTTCCGGTAGGAAAGTCAAAGGGCGAATGATTGGTGGTACTGAACATGACGGAAACAAAGGATCGATTTTCTGCATACAAACGTTTAAATTCCTGATGGGCCCGGTTTACCAGATCTTCATCACTAACTCCCCAAGTACCGATATATTTTGGGTTGATAAATTTGGGCTGATCAATGATCTCATCAAAACCATTACCTAAAAACCAGCCGCGCATATTATCAAAACGGCTTTCACCGCCGTAGATAAACTGAGAGTAATAACCTTTCGGCTTAAGCAGTGAAGCCACAGTAAAAAATCCACTCTGTGATTTGTTACGTTTAATCACTCCTTTGCCCGGCACTGCATAATTACCGGATACACTGCCGGCAATTCCACGAATACTACGAGTGCCATTAGAATACAGATTGGAAAATAAAATGCCTTCCTTGCTCAGACGGTTAAAGTTTGGTGTTAAACGTGGATCACCGCCCGTGGCACCCACAAACTGTGCCCCCAAGCTTTCCTGTAAAAAAATCACCAAGTTTTTCGGTTTACTGGCAGGGAAGTAAGTTTTTTCCAGACGGCGAAAAGGTGATTCTCCTTCAGACAAAGGGATATTAAGCCGCTTACTGACTCGCTGCATGGCTTCTGTAATATCCATTTCACCGTATTTGGTGAGTTTTTTATTACCGTATTTTTTATCACTGTAAATGGCATAGCCAATACTATAGATAGAGTTTTTGGTGATCTCATTAATCACCCGATCACTGGAGTACATAGCATCGGACAGGTTAGCCGGGCGGTGGCCAAAAGAAGAACGAATACCCAGAGCGAGAATAAACACCAACGGGAAAAACAGCAGTAAACGTTTGAAATAAGGTATTTCAAATATGGGCGTAAAATCATGCAGTTTTCTGGCTCTGATAAAGACATAACCTGCAATCGCCATCATAATAAAGGCAATCAGCAATTCCAGCTTATAGGCCGAAAAAATCATTTTAAACACTTCCTGAGGATAGATCAGATACTCAATAAACAGGAAGTTGGGGCGCACATCATACTCGTCAAAAAATGGAATAGTGGCATTTTCTATATAGATAAACAACAACAGAGCCACTAAAAAGTAACTGGTTAAAAAACGGTTAACAAATTTGCTGAGTGCTTTTGGAGACAGGCTGAGCATAATCAGGGGGATCAGCAGAGTAGCGCTGGCCACGATGGTATCCATTCTCAGGCCGTATAAAAAAGTCAGCCAGTAATTAACATCACTCTGGGTAAAGCGGTCATAATAAATGGCAAATAATACCGCCCGACCGGTAAAAAAAATACCGACCATGGCTAGGTAGTAATAAAACAGGGTTCTAATGAGTCGCATCGTTTTACCCTGCTCAGGAACCGGCTTTAGAAGTACGTCTGGTTTCAAAAAGTGCCTTATTATATGGATAGGCCACATTCAGCAGAAAGATAATGGAACCGGCAAACTCCAGCATTTCACCTTTTTTGGACGAAGCCATAAGTCCCTGAGCCAGTACCAGTAAAATAATATAAGCGGCAACCTGGTAATTCTGGGCAATGGGTATAGCCAGATTATCCACCACTTTCCTGACGCCGACTTTTTTCTTATACAGGGGGATAAGTACAAAAAGGTACAATAACAGCATAATGCCGATACCCCGGCCAAAAATCACTTTATTAATCTTGGTATCATTAACCACCAGGTTATGCAGATTTATCTCGCCCTGGGCATTGTTTTTCACAAAGAATTCGGTACTTTCTACATTAAAAATCCGCTGGCCCCAGGAAATTTCCTCACCGGCACCGAAAAAGAATAACAAGGCTAATAAAAAGGCCATAAACAGAAAAGTTTTTGAACGTTCAGCTTTTAATAACCAGAAACGCTTTAGAGTAACCCCCAGACCAATCAGCAGAAAAACCACCGTAGACCATTCGGTAAAACCATCTTCTATAACATAAATATTTTTAAATGAGTCATGATCCCAATAGCTCCAGACAAAGCCGACTAGGGTAAAAACAGTGACATAAGCCAGTGCCAGTTTTTCAAAAAGAGACAGGTTTTTCAGCATTAATAATGTTCCGCTATTGGTAATATTGTTTATAATTCGCTTAAATTATGATTAAGTAAAAAGTTCAGAGCAAGCTCTTAGAGTGCCAGAAGAAATAAAAGTTCAAACCTGATAGACCACACCATCCATCAGCTTAATATCAATTTTATGTAAATGCGCCCCTTTACAGGGACCATGCACACAATGCCCGGTCGGCGGTTCAAATTGGGCACCATGGGTACCACATTGCAGCAGCAGACCATCAGCACTCATAAACTGATCCACATTCCACTCTAGGGGGACACCGGCATGGGGGCAGCTATTAATATAAGCATAAGCCGTATCGCCATCACGATACACCAACATTGAATAATTGTCATCGTAAGGACAGGTTATGGCCTGATGATCGGGAATATCACTTAATAAGCATATTTTTTTCATAAATTGATGACTGTCAGCACAATAAGCTATTGATTGGCCCCATAGCTATTAACCTAAATTAGTGGTAGAATTTTAACACAGCATTAATAAAAAGTCCTTTAAGCTTATTCTGAACAATCAATCACCCTTGACATTTAAATTAAATAATTAGAACTGACATCGGTTTTTAGCCTGCTTTTTTGATATACTAATTCAAATTTTTTCATACCCGTTCAGGGTGGAAATTACTGAAGCGTTACATTTTCTCAAAATTTAAATCCTTGAATAATCAAGCGAGCCGAACCAGTACAAATTTATGGATAAACCCTGTTTTGAACTCAAAGGGAACATGTTTACCCTGACGGTATTACAGCTTTTTGATAATGATCTTAAACTTCTGGAAACACAATTAACCGAACGGGTAAAAATGGCTCCCGGTTTTTTTAATCAGACCCCGGTGGTAATTGATCTGCATGCCCTGAATGAACAGCAGCAGAATCTGGATTTTTTTGATTTAAGAGAAATTTTACTGTCCCTGTCTATTATCCCGGTGGGAGTCAAAGGTGCTCTGCCTGCCGTTAAACCCCTTCTGGAAGCAGGCGATCTGGCGGTTCTGGCAGAAGCCAGGCATAGCGCGGAAAAAACCTCTGTAGCCCCACCATCAGAACCTGAGATCCCGGTACTGGAAAATGAAGTAACAGAAGAACAGAAACCAGAAATGCCAACCCCGGAGATACAGGAACCTGAAACTAATCCCCGGGAAGCCGCCGAAACTTCTGCCTCCCTTGGTACAACACCTACCAAAGTGGTTAAACAAACCATTCGCTCAGGTCGCCAGATTTATGCCCGAGGCGGTGATCTGGTCATTACCGGTTCGGTCAGTGCCGGCGCCGAAGTTCTGGCTGATGGTAATATTCACGTTTACGGTACTTTGCGGGGCCGGGCAATGGCTGGGGTCCAGGGTGATCAGTCAGCCGCTATTTTCTGCCACAGTCTGCAAAGTGAACTAGTGTCCATAGCCGGTATTTACCTATTGAGTGAAGATATTCCAGAGGATAAAATTGGCGCACCGGTTCAGGTTTATATGCACAATGAACGGCTTGAAATGGATCACCTGATTGCTTAATACGCTTACATAATTTCAAACGCAACCCTGAACAATTTATCACAGCACAATCAAAAGGAACCGATCAGACAATGTCAAAAAGTGAAAAAAAGGCAAAAATTATTGTAGTGACCTCAGGCAAGGGCGGTGTGGGTAAAACCACCACCAGTGCTGCTTTTGGTACCGGCCTGGCACAGAAAGGCCATAAAACCGTTATTATTGATTTTGATATCGGTCTGCGTAACCTGGATCTGATTATGGGCTGTGAGCGCCGGGTGGTGTTTGACTTTATCAATGTTATCAATGGTGAGTCCAATCTTAATCAGGCACTGATCAAGGACAAGCGGGTAGATAATCTGCATATACTGCCAGCTTCCCAGACCCGCGACAAAGATGCCCTGACTCAGGAAGGGGTGGAAAAAGTCCTTAATGAACTGTCTGAAACCTTTGACTATATTATCTGTGACTCCCCGGCCGGGATTGAGTCCGGGGCCTTAAAAGCTCTGTTTTTTGCTGACGAGGCTTTAATTGTTACCAACCCCGAAGTTTCTTCTGTTCGGGATTCGGATCGTATTCTGGGCATTCTCGACAGTAAAACCAGACGGGTCATTGAGGGCATGGCTCCGGTTAAAACCCACCTGATTATCACCCGTTATTCCCCAAAACGGGTAGAAGAAGGCGAAATGCTCAGTGTCGATGATATTATTGAAATTCTGGCCATTCCCCTGCTGGGCGTAATTCCCGAATCCGAAACCGTCCTACAGGCCTCCAATACCGGTGTCCCGGTTATTCTGGATACTGAAAGCGTTGCTGGTCAGGCTTATGATGATCTGGTGGAGCGTTTTCTGGGTAATGATGTTGAACACCGCTTTTTGTCAGTTGAGAAAAAAGGCTTTTTCTCTCGCGTTTTTGAAGGTAAGTAATGGATATTCTGGACTATTTCCACAAGGAAAAGAAAAAATCCGCCTCCATGGCTAAAGATCGCCTGCAGATCATTGTCGCTCACCAGCGCGGCAGTCAGCATCGCCATGAAGCCGATTATCTGCCCCAGCTTAAAGAAGACATTATGAAGGTGATCAGCAAATACGTTGATATTGAACCCGATGCCATTCAGGTTCAGCTCGATACCAATAATAATGACTGCCCCATTCTGGAGCTTAATGTCACTCTGCCGGAACACAGTAAACTGGCTCGATAGATTTTTCTTTCTATCTGAACATTACAAATAATTATTCTGAAATCACACGCATTCTAATTATTTGAAATGTTCGCTCTGCTAGGAATAATTTAAATCAGGGTGGGAGCATACTTTGATCAAAATTTAACCAAATAATAATTTGGCCCGCATATCATCATCCCATGCTGCCCGTTTTAGCTTACCTTTCATACTGTCTTTAACAGGAGACAGTTTAGCGATATTAAGCGCAAAACGTCGAAACAATGTCATATTCTCAGGGCTGTCTCCTGTTCGTATTCTTGAATCATCTTCTTTAAAAACAACATCTAACACTCAGTGCTGACTATTTTCTATGTGCCAGTGACGCCTTATCTTCCGGGCGATATTCTCTACATCATCCTTCAATGAACTGATGTAACAGGAATATTCAGTCCGTTCTTTATCCTGGCTCTGTACCTGCCTTTTGACTTCAATAACACTGTGTAAGCCTTGCCATGATTGTGCTGATTCAATCCAGTCGGTGACATCCAGACGGATATAGCGACGCCGTTCAATACGACCATGTCCTTTATCCACTTCCTCATAAAGTGTTTTCTTAATATGGACACCGTCTCTTTCTGGCAGTGCATCGCATCCAGGGTGACACAACTGTCTTTAACATTAAACAGTTCAAGGCTCTCCTGTACGCTTTTAATTTCATTCTTTTTACCTGCAGAACAGCTTTGATAAACCACCAGACCACTGTCAACCGCCATTACAGAAAGCAGGTATAAAGCCGTCATTTTATCCCCGTTATGATGGCTTCTCCTTAAGGTTTTACCATCAATAGCCAGATGTTCATGACCTTGTTTTTCCCTTATGCTATTTAGCCAGCTAACAAAACAATCCAAC
>JANELJ010000328.1 GCA_024511395.1 Gammaproteobacteria bacterium
CGCATACCCAGGCATAAAGTCTTTGATGGTGTTGCTCAGCGAGGTAAATCGACCATGGGGTGGTTCTATGGGTTTAAACTTCACCTGATCATTAATCATAAAGGTGAAATACTGGCCACTAGAAACATGAAACCACGTGCCATTGCATTGTGGGATAAGATTATGCTGAAAAAACGTTTTATAATTGAAACGGTTAATGAGCAGCTAAAAAATATTACACAGATTGAACATTCACGTCATAGAAGCGTAAGTGGTTTTATGTTGAACCTTATTGGTTCTCTGATTGCCTATTGTCATAAAAAAGACAAGCCGACAATCAGAATAGATGAGACTGATATGAAAACTCTCTGTATTTAGGTAAATGACTGGGTTCTTATCCAGATCTCAGGTTAACTATCCTTTTGGCTCCTGTTTTACGGCCAGGGGAACCGGAGTTTTACTTAATGATGAAATGGATGATTTTTCAACCCGCCCCGGCACACCGAATGTTTACGGCCTGGTCGGCGCAGAAGCCAATGCCATTGAACCGGGCAAGCGCCCCTTATCCAGTATGAGTCCCACTATTGTGGAAACCAGACAGGGTGCGGCCCTGATTGGTACCCCGGGAGGCAGCCGTATAATCACCATGGTGATGCTGGGTATTTTAACTATGGAACAGGACTTTGATCCGCAGCAATGGGTCAGCCGTGCCCGTTTTCATCACCAGTACCTGCCGGATAAAATTTTTTATGAGCCGGAGGCTTTGTTTACAGAGACCTTGCAGACATTACAGCAAATGGGGCACAAAACTAAAGCTCTGGATGCTGTTTACGGTAATATGCAGGCTATTGCATGGGACTATGTCAACGGGGTAAAAGCGGCTTCCGATCCCCGGGTAGAAGGTGAAGCGGTGGTTTTTAATATACCGGGCGAAACACTGGAGAAAAAATAGCAGACAAAAGAAAGACCCCGATGTTTCCAAAGGGGCCAAAATGTTTTTTCACTTATTTGTACCAACACATTAAAATGTACAAACAGCAAATGGTTAATGCTTGTGAGCCTTTAAATAATACGAGTAAGGAGAACGTATCACTTTAAATTCTCTAACCGTAAAATATCAAACAATATTGGAGAGTAAGAAATATTGCTCAACTTTACATATCTAAGTAAATAGCATTTAGTGTGCCAACCTTGTCATTTCTTAAAAACATATAAATATCAGTGGCTTATTAAATGTAGCCACGATCCATGATTTCTATCTTGTTGTGATATATCAAACCTGTCGCGAAATATCGCGTTATATATCGTGTGGCACTTGAAATATCACTTTAAAAAAGCATTTTATATTATTGATTTATAAATGTTAGGTCAGGCCACGTAATAAAAATACAGGGTTCTGCTAAAGTGCCATAATGTTCAGGATTGATTAAGATTTATCTGTTAAAATTACAGTTTTTAGATTAACAGGAATTATTTATTATGCATACTAGGAAGATTTCTATATTAGCTGTTCTGGCTTCAGCTTTAACATTATTAGTCAGCTCCAGTGTTTTTGCCCTTGGTGAAGGCCTGGAAAAAGTAACTGACAGCGTGGTTGATGTGGCTAAAGATATTGGCGAAGGTGCCAGTGAGCTGGCTGATGATGTAAAACACAGTGCCGGTATTGATTCTACAGTAGCAGAAATCAACCAGCGTTTACAGGCTGCTTTACAGAAACTGTATAAATCCAGCCCGTTTGCCCTGGAACTGTCCAAAAAAGCCAAAGCCACTCTGGTTTTTCCTAAAGTCATTAAGGCCGGTTTCGGTGTGGGTGGTCAATATGGAGAAGGTGCGTTGTATCAGAGAGGTCGTGTGAATGGGTATTACAGCCTGACAGCCGGTTCTTATGGTCTGCAGATTGGTGCTCAGAAATACGGTTATGCCATGTTTTTTATGGATGACAAGAGTCTGAATTACTTACTGGAAAATAACAGCGGCTGGGAAATCGGTGCAGGGCCTTCTATTGTGCTGGTGGATGAAGGTATGGCACGTTCATTTACCAATACTACCGTGACTGAATCAGTTTATGTTTTTGCCTTTGCACAGGAAGGTCTGATGGCTGGATTGGGCATACAGGGTTCCAAAATTTCCAGAATTATGCCGAAGTAAACAAACACTGATAAGCAGTGTTTATTTCGGGGCAGGCTGGATAGAGTTATTTCCTAGGCGGCCATGGCTTCAGTCTGGGAAACTTTCTGTATCGCATAACCCAAGTTAACCACTACATAATCCCCGACAGCCACTGTTTCGTCCTGTACGCCGACGGTTAAAAAAAGTCGTACAATTTAATA
>JANELJ010000329.1 GCA_024511395.1 Gammaproteobacteria bacterium
CGTGCTCTTTGGACAGTTTAACCAGGTTTTCTCTGGCTTTGTTCAGAAGCTTTGAATCGGTTGGAAAAGCGATGTTCTTTTCCTGTACGGTAGTATCTACCGTGACTTTCTTTAAACTGCCTGGCTTGATAGTTTTACTCTTTAGTCCGGCTTTAATGGTTTCAATCAGTAATTTTTCACTGCCTGATTTACCCGGCCGGTTACGCCATTTGGTCATGGTCGCAGGGTGTATGGGCATCTTATGCTGAAAGTATTCTTCTCCACAAAAATATTGCCAGTATGGATTTTCTGTCCAGCATGTTTTCAAGGCGCATCCTGAACAGGTCTTCCTGAGGTATTTTTGGCTGTTTCTTTGGCTTCATTTTGGTCTGGAAATTTGCAAGGTAATAAGGCTTATTTTACCAAAAACCTGCAAATTTAACACCCATAATTCGCCAATATTTCCTTGTAAATCAATGTGCTATGATTTATTCAGGTCGGACTATTTAAACCTCGAATTTTCTAATAAATTCGAGGGGATACATCAGCTTTTAATATATTCATTTAGTTTCTGCGGTTTAACCTTTGAATACCAGAAACCGGTATTCAGCTGGCGGATCAGCAGGCCGATGGCCCGTATTTTGCTGTTAAAATCTTTTTCGTCTTTAATGGTATAGTTATCTGGAGGAGGCGGGGTTTTATTTTTTTCCTGGACATCTCCGGCTTCTTCTATCAGTGCCTCAACGCCGTGAAAATTGCGATCAATACGCTGTATCATTTCGATACGGGCTATAATCTCGTTAAGCAGCAGTTCGCGGATTTCTTCACCGATATTACAGCCCTGCAGACGTTCCAGCAGATCGCTGATATTATCCAGGCCACGTTTAATGGCCAGGATTTTCAGGCGTTTTTCACGTTGTTTCTGTTCCCAGGCTTCGGCCACACTGTTAACAAACAGTGTCAGTAAAATAAGCCCGCCTATTGCCGCAAAAATCAGATAGTCTTCCATCAGTGTATTTTTATTAGAGTTATTATTTCCCGACCGGCCTGAGAAATAATTGCTCCAGTAAAAATAAGCAGAGCTTTATTTTTCAGTTTTGCCGGTTAAACGGTCCGTATGTTTTTCTATCGCAGATAAAATGCCGCGCAGAATATTCAGTTCTTTTTCATCCGGCCGGGCACGATTAAACAGCCACTTCAGGCGCTGCATCATCTGCCCCGGATGCTGAGGAATAATAAAGCCAATGTCCTTTAGAACCTTTTCCAGATGACCATAAAAATAAGCCATATCCCGGTTGGCAGGATAATGGAAGTGATAGTCTTTAGGCCGAGCCTGTTCCAGCTCAGCCGCCTGAAAAATTTCATAAGTAAAGGTCTGTACTGCTGCCGCCAGATTCAGGGACGAATATTCCGGATTGGCCGGAATATAGGCATGAAAATTACACTGCATCAAATCTTCGCCACTCAGGCCGCAGCTTTCCTGTCCAAAAACCAGAGCTGCCTGAGACTGAACGGCCTCAGCTGCAATTTTTTCTCCGCATTCTCTGGCGGTTAAAATCGGCAGGCTCATACCCCGATCCCGGGTACTGGTGCCCACGGACCAGCTGACAGTCGCTTATTACCTCACTAAGAGTATCGGCAATAATAATTTTTTCTAAAATTTCTGTTGCACTGGTAGCCCTTATCCATGCTTCCTTGTCCAGTTTACAGCTGGGATTGACCAGGTACAGACGTGACAGCCCCATATTTTTCATGGCTCGGGCCACGGCACCGATATTACCGGGGAACTGGGTATTAACCAGCACAATACAGACATTATCCAGAAGCAAATGAGGGTGTTCAGACATATTCATTACCGGCCTTTATTGAATACTCAACTGCAGGGCACGCTCAATTTTAAGCTGCAGTTCCGGTTCAATACCCCCCCTAAACTCCAGTTTCGGTTCTGAGGTATTGATTTCAGTGGCATAAATAATGACATTTTCAGGTTTGTACATTCTGACCAGCTGCTGAACATCGTAGAGAAATTCTGAGGGTATATCGCCTTCATTTTTAACAATAACGCCTTTTTCAATAATCATTTTAAATGTGTTCCTGCGCTTTTTCCGGATATGCAGGATCAGCAGCGCATCAAAAACCAGCAGAACGGCCACGCCGATAATAATGATTGTTAATGTATCCATTATAAAATTAACCTTTTTTAAATTTATTTAGTTCAACCTGAATAATACCGTTTTAAGCCTGACATCAAGCCAGGTTTAAAGCAGCTGATTGCCCCGGTTTGATAAAAGACCCCATCAAACCGGAAATAATTTTGAGCCACAAA